>JBHIBR010000092.1:0-7186 GCA_046759145.1 Nitrospinota bacterium
GGCATCGGCCGTGGCCTGCATGGCGGTCCGGACGAAGTAGAGATAACCCACGTCCACGGCGAGGGCGGCGAAGCCCAGGAGGACGGGAAGCATGAGGGCGAAGAGTACGAGGGCGTTGCCCGCCTCGCCCCGACGCCGCACGATCTTCGTCCTTTTGTCCATGACGCGCCCCTCCTCCTCATTCAAGGCGCATTGAAACCGTCTCCCAGCAGAGCTCCGCGCATGCCTCCGCGGCGCTCACCCGTAAGTGGGACGCCCGGTGAGGGGAAATCTTTTCATTTTTCACCTCCATGCGAGCTCCGAGCTCGCTTTTTTGGGCGGGCGCCCCACAAATCGCCCTTTGGGTGACTGGTTTCACACCCCGATGGGGGTCCGCCCGCACAGGCCGGACGTATCCGCCCGCTCGGCAGGCGCACCCCTTCAGGCAGAAGAAGGAGAGGCGTGAGGGAGGGGTGACCCCTAGCTGAGGAGCTTGGGGGCCGCGGCGCTGCCGCTCCCCGCGGGAACGGGGATGGGGGACAAATCCGGAGAATTGACTATATGCCGGATCACGTCGAAGGTGAGAAAGAGCTGCGATTGCTTCTTTACGAGCTTCTTCATCTTAATGACGTAGAAGCCGATCACCCGGGATTCGCTCAAGATGTTGCCCTGGTGGGTGTAGTATTCCACCTCGGGCACCACCACGACGGGGTCATTCAGTATCCGTTTGCGGATGGAATGCATCAAGACCCCGTTGAAGTTCCCGTATTGGTCGCCATGGACGGGAAGGAGGTCTCCAAAGTTGATAGTCCCCGTATAGTTCTTGACCCCCTCAATGTGCCAGCCGATGTCTTTCGCAGACCAGTCGCGGGTGAAGTAGACCGCCTGGAGGCCGTCCTCTCCGCTCCCGAAGTCCTCCCCGGCGCACGGGTCGTCGCCCTTCATGCCGCATCCGATCCGAAGTTCGAAATCATCATCACTCCTGTTATCCCCAGAATCGACGTCGTTCCAGGGCCGGCCCGGGCAGTTCATGCCGCCCGTCCTGACTCCTATATTTACGCCCTGGAGAACACGGGGATCGGGCGCCGACGGCATGGGGCAATAGACGGCCAGGGGTATGAGGTTGCTCCCCGTGACCGCGTTGACCCCCGAGAGGCCGCACGTAGCCGTAGCGGCGACGGGGGCCGTCGTCCAACCGAGGATCCGCCCGAAGAAGAGGCGCATGGCGGGGTTGCTCACCGTGGTGCTGATGACATCGGTCGAGGGAAACGAGACCGCCAGGGTGGTGGGCTGGTCGGAATTCCCGAGGATGGTCATCTGGGCGATGTTCCGATCTCCGATGGCGGTCGCACGCGCCGTGGATTCGACCTCGCTCTCCAGGAGTCCCGACGCGCCCGCCAGACAGCTGGCATCGGCCGTGGCCTGCATGGCGGTCCGGACGAAGTAGAGATAACCCACGTCCACGGCGAGGGCGGCGAAGCCCAGGAGGACGGGAAGCATGAGGGCGAAGAGTACGAGGGCGTTGCCCGCCTCGCCCCGACGCCGCACGATCTTCGTCCTTTTGTCCATGACGCGCCCCTCCTCCTCATTCAAGGCGCATTGAAACCGTCTCCCAGCAGAGCTCCGCGCATGCCTCCGCGGCGCTCACCCGTAAGTGGGACGCCCGGTGAGGGGAAATCTTTTCATTTTTCACCTCCATGCGAGCTCCGAGCTCGCTTTTTTGGGCGGGCGCCCCACAAATCGCCCTTTGGGTGACTGGTTTCACACCCCGATGGGGGTCCGCCCGCACAGGCCGGACGTATCCGCCCGCTCGGCAAGCGCACCCCTTCAGGCAGAAGAGGGAGGGGAGTGAGGGAGGTGTGACCCCTAGCTGAGGAGCTTGGGGGCCACGGGGCTGGCGCTCCCCGGGTCGGGGTAGGGGACCAAACGCGGAGATTCGACTATGTGCTGGACCACGGTGAATTGGACAAAAATCTGCGATTGCCTGAACTTGACGTCGTCTATCCGAATGGCGTAGAAGCCTATTATCCGTGATTCGAGCAGGATTGCGCCCTGGTCGGTCCAATACTCAATCTCGGGCACGAACACGGTGTCCCCTATCCGCTTGCGGATGGCGGGATACAAGACCCCGTTGAAGTTCCCGGTTTTGTCGCCATGGGCGGGAAGGAGCTGTCCTGCCCACAGCGTCCCGGCGTATTCCTTGGTCCCATCAATGTGATGGCCAATGTCCTTCGCAGACCAGTCGCGGGTGAAGTAGACCGCCTGCAAGCTGTCCTCTGCGGGGTCGAAGTTGGGCCCGGCGCACGGTGCGTTGCCGGTCATGCCGCATCCCACTCGAACCCAATTACCGGGAGGAAGCCCGGTCTGAGGCCTCCCGGGCTGATACCCGGGCCCCCAGGGGCGACCCGGGCAGGTACTCGGTTGTGTTGAGTATGTATAGACAGTGGTATTTATGGGATCCGTCGGGACGGGGCAATAGACCCCCAGGGGTATGATGCCGCTCCCCGTGACCGCGCCCACCCCCGAGAGGCCGCACAAAGCCGTAGCGGCGACGGGAGCCGTCGTCCAACCGAGGATCCGCCCGAAGAAGAGGCGCATGGCGGGGTTGCTCACCGTGGTGCGGATGTTCCTGGCGGATGATCCTGAGACGGGCGGAAACGAAACCGCCAGGGCGGTGGGCTGGTCGGAATTCCCGAGGATGGTCATCTGGGCGATGTTCTGGTTGCCGATGGCGTTCGCCCGGTTGGTGGCCTCGGCCTGGCTCTCCAGGAGTCCTGACCCGCCCGCCAAGCAGGCGGCATCGGCCGTGGCCTGCATGGCGGTCCGGACGAAGTAGAGATAACCCACGTCCACGGCGAGGGCGGCGAAGCCCAGGAGGACGGGAAGCATGAGGGCGAAGAGTACGAGGGCGTTGCCCGCCTCGCCCTGACGCCGCACCCCCTTCGTCGCTTCACCCATGACGCACGCCTCCTCCTCATTCATGGCGCATCGTGACCGTCTGGCTCAGGTTGATCGTCCCCCCCCACCCCGGGACGAAGGTGCTGAGGAAAGGGCCCGTGAGCACGGCGAAGGGGTAGGTCACGGTGACGGTGGTGGGGGCTCCCGTCGCCGCGGCCGCGCCCACGTTCGCCACGGTGACGGTCGCGGTCGCCGTCATGTTGGCGGAAGCCAGGTAGTCGTTTACCTTCTGAGTGACATCGGCTTCCGTGGTGGTGGTGAGGATGCCCACCCGCGCCCCCTCCCGGGCGGCGTTGGTGATGACCTGCATGTTCCAGTACGCACGGGCGAACTCCATTATGCCGAGGGCGATGAGCAGGAAAACGGGGAGGATGAGGGCGAACTCTACCAGCCCTTGCCCGCCGCAGCGCCTGGGAAACCGTCTCACAAGTGACCTCCCCACATTCCTCCCCTCCGCTGCGCTCGCCTGTAAGTAAGACGCCCGCTGAGAGGGAGTCCTTTCATCTTCACCTCAGCCCCAGCTCCGAATTATACCACAAAAGCTGTTTGCGGAGGTAGCGATCGGCCTCGGCGAGGGCTACCTTGGGCTTCACCTTCCGCTCCTCAAGGACTTTGGGCGTCCCGCCTCGCTGCCGCTCCGCCCTGTGCAGGAAGCAACGGCCGTGCCAAGGGGGGCGAGGGAAGGGATCGCCTATAGAAGATACATGTTTTCAATAGGTTGCCGTTATGCCCCATCTGTCGGCTGAGCCGACCGCCACTCAGCCGGGGAAAAAAATGGGGAGTTTAGCCCCACGGCCTATGCCGGAAAAAGCGGTAAGGAGGTCATGAACAATAGGTTAGGAAAATCTGGCGGATCGGGCATTTTTTACCCAGCGGGGGATAACGTACTTACGATTAAGAAATCAAATACTTATAGTGGGAAGAGATTCCCCATCGCCCCGCCCCGACGTCGCACCCTCTTCATCGCTTTCACCATGACGTGCCCCCTCACTCAAGCAGGCGCACCACCATAACGGAGTTGAGCTCGGTGCCATCGGCGGGGGGGGCAAAGTCGGCGGGCGAGACCGTAGTTTCGGTAACCGTAAACGTCATGTGGTCGGTGTTTCCTTCCTCCCCGAAGTAGTTTATCGTTATAGCGACGAATTCGATGATCTGGACTTGCCGGCCGCCGTAGCCCTGGGGATCTTGTTTGACTACCGGGATAATTACCTCGTTGCGCTCCTCGAGGAGCCGGTTATACATCCCAGATTGCCAGCCATTCCGGTTCCCAGGGAGGGCACAGTTGTCATCGTAGGTGGTCCCCTTATAACCGTTATAGACCAGGTCACGGAATGTGGCGTTGCTCATAGTTACCCACACGTTATCCTCTCCCCTGTAATTGCAAACGTTACCCGGGCCAAGCGCGATGCCCATGAGGAACACTTCATCCGGCGTGAAGGCGTTCCCGCAAGCGTCCCCGTTCCCGCTGACGTAAAAGTTGCCGCAGTAGCGCCGGAGTGTCTCTGGATTGTTACCATTTAGCATATTCTGTAGGAATGTTTGGCAGTTGTTGGTCGGGGTGCAAACAACGGCGAGGGGGATTAAGTCCCTCGCAACGTGGGTCGCCGGCGTGAGGCCGCACGTAGCCGTAGCGGAGACGGGAGCTGTCGTCCAACCGAGGACCCGAGCGAAGAAAAGGCGCATGGTGGGGTTGCTCACCGTGGTGCTGATGTCCAGGTCGTCGTCGGATGGAAACGAAACCGCCAGGGTGGTCGGGTGGTCGGAATTCGAAAGGATGGTCATCTGGGCGATGTTCTGATCTCCGATGGCGGTCGCGCGCCGCTTGGCCTCGCCCTGGCTCACCACGAGTCCCGACCCGCCCGCCAAGCAGGCGGCATCGGCCGTGGCCTGCATGGCGGTCCGGACGTAGTAGAGATAACCCACGTCCACGGCCAGGGCGGCGAAGCCCATGAGGACGGGAAGCATGAGGGCGAAGAGGACGAGGGCGTTTCCCGCCTCGCCCCGACGGCGCGCGCTCTTCGTCGCTTCACCCATGACGCGTCCCTCCTCCTCATTCATGGCGCATCGAAACCGTCTGGGTCAGGTCGATCGTCCCGGGGCGGCCCGGGCAGATCGGGACAGGGCAATAGACGGCCGGGGTATAAGGCCATTCCCCCTGACTGAGTTGGCCGCCGAGACGCCGCACGTAGCGGACACGGGAGCCGTTGCCCAACCGATGACCCGCCAGAAGAAGAGGCGCATGGCGGGGTTGCTCACCGTGGCGCGGATGGTCGTGCCGGATGGAAACGTGACCGTCAGGAGGGAATTGGCGAGGGCCGCCGTCTTCTGGTTGATGTTATGCTTGCCGATGGCGGTCCGGCGCACCGTGGCCTGGGCCTCGCTCTCCAGGGGTCCTGCCCCCCCCGCCAGGCAGGCGGCATCGGCCGTGGCCTGCAAGGCGGTCCGGGCGTAGTAGAGGTAACTCACGTCCGCGGTGAGGGCGGCGAAGCCCAGTAATACAGGCAGCAGGAGTGCCAAGAGAACGCCGGCCCTTCCGGCCCGGCCCCGACGCCGCACACTCTTCGTCGCTTCCCCCATGACGCGCTCCTTCTCCTCATCCACCCCGCATCGAAACCGTCTGGCTTTGGGCTTCATCTTCGTCTCCCTTTGGCTTCACCTTCGTCTCCTTAAGGACTTTGGCGTCCCACCTCGGTGTCGCTCCGGCCTGTATGAAACGCAATGGCCGTGCCAAGGGGGGTGTTGCCTAAAGAAGACGTATGTTTTCAATGTGTTGCAGTTATATCCCATCTGTTCGGCCGGGAAAGGACTGGGGAGTTTAGCCCCACCGCTTATGCGGGTAAATCCGTAAGTGTTTTATAAACAACTTCTTAACGATGAGTAGCGAGAATGTGAGCAGGTTCGCACTAATTTATTTTCGAAACCAAAACATAATTACTATTAGCAAATCAGGCACTTAGCATGGGGGAAATTACTCACCAACCGCCTGGGGCAAAAGCCCTTCCTCTAGGGGGGCATTTCCACAAAATGCACGTGTTTTCAATTTGTTGCCGTTACCTCGCATGCGTTCAGCCGGAAAAAATTAGTGGGGAGAAATTACCCACAAGCAGCCTATGGCGAAAGCCCTTCTTCTAGGGAAGCGTTGCCTACAAAAGACATATACTTTCAATGCGTTGTCGCTATATCGCATCCATTTAGCCGGGAAAAAATGGGGAGTTTAGCCCCATGGCCCATGCCTGAAAGGGCGTAAGTAGTTCATGAACAATATGTTAACGAAATCCAGCGAGGTTACGCAGCTTCTATCCGGCGGGGGATAACATACTTCTTATTGATAAATCAAATACTTATAGTGGGGGGAAATTACCCACCGCCCGCAATCATCCGCCCCCGCGGCAAGGGGGGAGCACCTCCTCGCCCACACGCTGGAGGGTCTCCAGGACCAGTCCCTGGGGCATCCCCGGCCACTGAATGCTGAAGATGAAGTGGTTCACCCCGAGGCGACGGTGGTGGGCGAGGACCTGCTCCGCGCATTCCTCCGGTCCCCCCAGGATGAAGCGGTCGCGGAGCAACTCCTCGAAGGGGATGTCGAAGGAGGTGTCGTCCCCGGGGAGCGCGCGGTCCTGGCCCCAGCGGTGGTAGGCGGCGTATTTCGTCTCGAGGTAGGGCCGCGCCAGGCGGATGGCCTCCTCCCTGTCGCGGGCGCAGAAGAGCTCCCTCCGCATCGGGAGCTCCTGGGGGAAGGGACGGCCCGCCTCCTCCAGCGCCCGCCGGTAGAGGGCTACCTGCCGCTCCAGGGTAGAGAGGCGCGCATGGGGATTCAGGTACCAGCAGTCGCCGATCCGGGCCGCCCGGCGGACGCCTGGGTCCGAATCGGCAGCCACCCAGATGGGGGGGTGGGGGCGCTGGAGCGGTCGGAGAAGGAGAGAGGCCCTCTCGAGGCGGAAGCGGGGGCTCTCCCAGGTTACCTCCTCCCCCGCCCAGAGGCGTTTCACCACCTCCAGGTTCTCCAGCAAGCGCCCCACGCGCTCCCGGCGGCTCATCCCGAAGGCGGCGAACTCCTCATCCCGGTAACCCAGGCCCACCCCGAAGACGAGCCTCCCGTCCGTGATGACGTCCAGGGTGGCGTACTGCTCGGCGACATCCACCGGGTTGTGGAGCGGGAGGAGCACAACCCCGGCCACGAGCCGCATCCCGGGAGCCTCGGCGGCCAGGCGGGCGAGGAAGGGCAACTGCTGGAATTCCTGGAATGGGG
>JBHIBR010000093.1:0-7146 GCA_046759145.1 Nitrospinota bacterium
GCCCCGTGGACGCCGTTCTCCCCGGCGGGGCCGATGGCCGCCACGCTGGCCTCAGCGTTGGCGAGGTCGGAGCGGATGGCTTCTTCCGTCTCGTGGGTGTCGAGACCCCAGAAGGGCGAGGCGTCCCGAAGCTCCCCCTCCCCGTCGTGCACCCAGAGGTAGAGGGGTTCGGCCGAGTGGCCCTCGAGGATGAGGCCGTCGTAGCCCGCCCGCTTGAGCTGCGGGCCCCACGAGCCGTGGCTGTGGGAGGTGAGGACGGTGTAGCCGACGTCGTAGTTGAGGCCCACTGCCGTGAAGTCAGCCGCCGTGGGCACCATGGTCCCCGTCAGGGGCCCCGTCATGAAGATGAGGGGGTTATCGGGGTCCTTCGCCCCCGCCCCATCCGGCAGCTCCCGGCAGAGGAGCCACACGCCCAGGCCCGTCCCGCCCACGTACTGGCGGAGGATTTCCTCCGGCGGGAGCGGCTCCTCGGCGATGCGGCGGGCCGAGAGGTTCACCCGAAGGAGCTTTCCCACATAACCGAGGGGCATGGCTTTCTCCGTCCTTTGATCAGCCTCGCGCCGCCGGCTCGGCCTGCGGGGCCGACGCACCGGCCCGCTGAACCGCCTCCCCTTGCCCCGCGGTCTCAGGATATATCTCGGGTCATGCTAGGGCATGCTGCAAAGGCGCGCAAGGATGGAAGGCAAAAAGCAGAAACCCCCATTCCCTCGCGAGAAAGGGGGCGGGATGGCTCAGCCTCACCCTTGCCCAACCCTGGCGCGCCCCCCCGGGACAGCCGGCGCGCCTTGACTTACACTAGGAGAGCGTCCGGCCGGCACGTCCACCGCACGGAGGGAACGCATGAGCACCCTCGGTCACTTCCTCATCCAAAAGCTGCGCGAGTACGGGGTGCGGGAAGTGTTCGGCATCCCTGGCGATTTCGCCCTGCCCCTCTTCCGCTGCCTGGAGGAGGAGGGGAGCCTCAGGCTCGTGACCTTCTCGCACGAGCCGGCGGTGGGCTTCGCGGCAGACGGCGCGGCGCGCTGCTCGGGGAGGCTCGGGGTGGCGTGCGTCACCTACGGGGCGGGGGCGCTCAACATGGTGAACCCCGTGGCGGGCGCCTACGCGGAGAAGTCGCCTGTAGTGGTCATCTCGGGAGGGCCCGGCCGGGACGAGAAGGCCCGGGGAGTGGCCCTCCACCACCAGGTCAAGTCCTTCGCCACCCAGCTCCGGGTCTACCGGGAGGTGACCCAGGGGGCTTTCGTGCTGGACGACCCCGCCACTGCGGCCCAGAGCATCGAGGAGGCTCTGGCCGCCGCCCGACACTACAGCCGCCCCGTCTACCTCGAGGTCCCCCGGGACCTGGTAGACGCTCCCCTCCCCGCCCCTTCTTCCCCTCCTGCCGCCCTCCCCCGGGAGGACCCCGGGGCGGTGGAGGAGGCCGCCGACGAGGTGGGGGAGCGGGTCCGCAAAAGCCGCCGACCCGTCCTGATGGTGGGGGTGGAGCTACAGCGGTTCGGGCTGGGCTCGGCCGCGACCGAACTGGCCGAAGCCTATGGGCTCCCGACGGTGAGCTCCTTCATGGCCCGGGGCACCTTCCCCTCACACCACCCTCTGTTTGCGGGCGTCTACCTGAGCGAGGCGGGCCGGCGCGCGGTGGCGCAGCTCGTGGAGGGGAGCGACTGCCTTCTTCTCCTCGGGGTGATCCTGAGCGACGTGAACATGGGGGTGCGGCTGCGGCGCCTCCATCCCGACCGCGTCATCCACGCCTTCGACCGCCAGGTGAGGGCGCGGCACCATCGCTTCGACCAGGTGAGCCTCGAGGGGTTGCTGCGCGCCTTGCTCTCGCGGGTCCGGGGAAGCAGGCCGAGGAGGCGCGCCCTCCCGCCCAAGCGATCCTTCCGCTTGGCGCGACGGCTGGGAGGGAGCCCCATCTCCGTCCTCGACCTCATCGGCGTCCTCAACCGATTCCTCCGGGAGCGGGAGCGCATGGTGCTGGTCTCCGACACGGGGGACCCTCTGTTCGCAAGCGTGGACCTGGACACCGACCACCTCGTGGCCTCCGCCTGCTACGCCACCATGGGCTTCGCGGTGCCCGCGGCCCTGGGGATCCAGGTGGCGGTGGGCTGGCGCCCCCTCGTGCTTGTGGGAGACGGCGCCTTCCAGATGACAGGCCCGGAGCTGAGCCAGTGCGCCCGCTACGGCCTGAACCCCATTGTAGTGGTCTTCCGAAACGATAGCTGGGAGATGCTCCAGGTCTTCATCCCGGGGCGCTTCAATGAGATCCCCGCCTGGCCCTTCGCCCGGCTTGCGGGGCACTGGGGGGGAGCCGGTTTTCGGGCCGAGACCCCTCGCGCCCTGTGGGAATCGCTCCTCAAGGCCCACGCCGAAAGACGGTTTTCCCTCATCGAGGTTCCCCTCAAGCGCGGTGACACCTCGCCCGTGCTTCGGCGCTTCACCACCGCGCTCCGGAAGGGATAGCGGGATGGCTCCTAGGGCGCGCTGGTGGAGGCGCCGGAGCGAGCCTCAAGGAGGCAGGAGAAATGCGGAAGCAATTGGACGATGCGATCGAGCTCTACCAGGGCATGCCCCCCGAGGGCCGCAAGCACTGGCGGGAGAGGGCCGTCCCCTCCATCAAGTTCGAGAGCGAGGAAGAGCGGCGCCTTTTCCTCGAGGACCTGGACCGCATCGACGCAGGTGAAGAGCCCCAAAACCTGAGCTAGTGGACGCGCGCGGAGGTGGACCGGGAAGCGAAGGGCCTGGCCCCAGGGAGACCCCTCCGCCCGGGGCGCCCGCCTAGCGGCGCCTCTTCGGCCACACCTCCGGATTCACGAGGTTGGGCGGCCTGCGGCCAGCCAGCGCCGCGAGGCAGTTGCGCACCGCCACCATCCCCATGGCGGTGCGGGTTTCGAGGGTGCCGCTGGCCGCATGGGGCTGGAGCACCACGTTCTTGAGGGAGGCGAGGCCGGGGGCAGTGCGGGGCTCTCTCTCGAAAACGTCCAGCCCGGCGCCCGCGATCTGGCCCGAGCGGAGCGCCCGAACCAAAGCCCTCTCGTCCACCACCGGCCCCCGGGAGGCGTTGATCAGGATGGCTGTGGGCTTCATGAGGGAGAACTCCCGGGCGCCGATGAGGTGGCGGGTCTCGGGAGTAAGGACGGTGTGGAGGGTGACGAAATCGGACTGCCGCAGGAGCTGAGGCAGGCTCACCCGCTTTGCTCCCAAGCGCCGCTCCTCGGCCGCCGGGAGGGCGACAATGTCAGTGTAGAGCACCTTCATGCCGAAGCCCTGGGCCCTGCGGGCCATGGCGCGCCCGATGCGACCCATGCCCACGATCCCCAGGGTCTTGCCGTGCACGTCCCGGCCCAGCATGAAGGTGGGCTTCCAGGTCTCCCAGCGACCCGAGCGGACGAAGGCGTCTCCCTCGACCATCCGGCGGGCCACCGCCATCATGAGGGTCCAGGCCATGTCGGCGGTCGTCTCGGTCAGGACCTCGGGCGTGTTGGTGACGGGCACCCCGCGCTCGGTGGCCGCCCCCAAGTCCACGTTGTCGAAGCCCACGGCATAGTTGGCCACGACCTTCAGGCCGGGGGCGTGGTCCAGGAGCTCCCCGTCCACGCGTTCGGTGAGCAGGGAGATGAGGCCCTGAGCCTTCCGCGCCTCTCGCAGGAGAAGAGGCCGCGGAACGGGGAGGTCTCCCGGGTAGACCTTGAGGTCGACTCGGGCCGCCAGGTAGTCCATCGCCGCCTGCGGGACCTTGCGGGTGAGGAAGACGCGGGGTTTCATCTCGACCTCCTTACGCCGGGGGCGGATCTTCAGCGCGGGAAGATTCCCCCCGGCCCCCTTCAGACCTCTCCGCTCAACGTCGCCGCCCCAGCCGGGTCTTGGCCTGCAGCTTCTCTCCTCCTCTCCGGAAGCGGACCTCCACCTCGTCCCCCGCCCGGTGACTTCGCAGGACGTACACCAGGTCGTAGAGGTTCCCGATCGCAGCGCCCCCCAGGCTCACGATGAGGTCGCCCCCTCGCAAGCCCGCCCGCTCCGCCGGACTTCCCGGCCGCACGCCCGTGATGAGGACACCCTTGAGGGAGGGCTCCTGGGAGAAATCGGGGATGATCCCGAAGTAGGCTCCGTACCCCCCGCGCCAGCCCACCCGCGGGCGGCGGGGTGGGCCCTCTCGCGCCACCTGGAAGTGGAGGGGGATCTCGCCGTCTCCGACCTCTCGGATGACGCGATGGGCGATGCGGGCCACCTTCTCAAGACTCGCCGCCTGGACCTTGTCAGCGGTGTCCGTGGGCCGGTGGTAGTCGGGATGAGGCCCCGTGAAGAAGAAGAGGACGGGGCGCCTCTGGGCGTAGAACGGCGTGTGGTCGGAAGGTCCGTAACCGTCCCCCCCGAACCGCAGCTCAACCCCGGAACCCCGGGCCGCCCCTGGCAGCAAGGAGCGGAACTCCCGGGCGGTGTCGGCACCGAAGACGTGCAGCTTCTTTTGCCGCATGCGTCCCACCATGTCGAAGTTCAACATGGCAGCCAAGCGCGAGATGGGCATGGGGGGATGCTTCGCGAAGCGGGTGGAGCCCAGGAGGCCCATCTCCTCCCCCGCGAAGGCGACGAAGTAGAGGGTGCGCCTCGTTCCTCCCGCAGCGGCGAGAGCGCGCGCGAGACCCATCACCACCGCTGCCCCCGAGGCGTTGTCATCTGCCCCCGGGTGGAGCTGGCCGTGGCGGGAGGGTGCGAGGCTCCCCTCCCCGCCGAAGCCCAGGTGGTCATAGTGGGCCCCGATGACCAGGAACTCCCCCCTCAGCTTCGGGTCCCGCCCCGCGAGCGCCCCCACCACGTTGAAGGCCGCTCCTCGGTGCTGAATGAGGTTGGCGCGGAGGGAAACCCTGACGCCAGGAAGGAGAAAGCTCCGGGGTGCGAGGCCATCGTCGATGGACCTCTGGAGCTCTTCCAGCGTCTTCCCGGAGGGCCGGAGAAGGGCCTCCACCACGCGTCGCCGGACGTTCAGGGCGGGGATGCTCTGGCGCGCTCCGAAGGCGAGCCCTCGGATGGCGAAGAGCTCCTCGGGTTCCCCCTGGGAGGACAGGGGCCCTTCCACCAGGAGGATCCCCTTGGCGCCCCGACGCTCGGCGTTGATCACCTTGTAGATGACCCGCGTGTAGCGGAAGGCCTCGGGGCGGCGGAAGGGGCTCTTTCTGTCGTACTCCCGGGGCTCGCGGGTGAGGGCGAGCACCACCTTCCCCCGCACGTCGAGCCCTTTGTAGTCGTCGTAGCCGAGCTCCGGGGCGGTGATGCCATAGCCGACAAAGACCACCTCCCCCTCGGCCTCCCCTTCGGCCGAAAAACCGAAGGGCCGAAAATCCTCCTCCAGAAGGAACCGGCAGCGGGATGAACGCCCTCCTCCCCTCAGGAGCGTCGCCTCCAGCCGGTTCCGGGGGCCCGCTTCCACGCGGGTGATCACCTGGAATTCCTGCAGGTAGCTCCCCCTATCCCCCGCGGGTTCGAGCCCCGCTCGGCGGAATTGGCGGGCGATGTATTCGGCTGCCTGCCGGATACCGCGCGTGCCGGTGGCCCGCCCCTCCATACTGGGGGAAGAGAGAATGCGCACATGTTCGAGGAGGTTCTGGCCCTTGAGCTCGTCCTGTACTTGCGCTCGCTCGAGGGCGGTGGAGGCCGGCGCCCCGCACCCGAGGACGGCAAGGGAGAGAAGGATGCAGGCCGAGAGGGATAGAAAAACCCTACGGCCTGAGAGGCTCGACCGAGAGGCCATGCGCCCTCCTCAAGAAGAGAATCCCCCTGCCTCCGGCCCTGAATCGGGTAGGCTTGCTCCACAACCAGCATATAATGATTGGAAAGGCGCGGGCCAGCTCGGCCAGCCCACTCCCCCCGGGAGGGAGCGTGATGCCGCTCACGAAAGAAAGACTCCGGCTCGCCCTCTTGTCTGCCCTGGCCGGGGTGACTCTCTGGACGGGGGCGGTTTGGTCAGAAGCTTCTTCGAGGAGCGCCCCCCGGCAGAGCTGGATGGCCGGGGGCCACGCGGCCCCGCGCGGGGAGCCAGTTGTTTCGAGTCCCCCTCAGCACCGGGGGCTCCAACGAAGTGGGCGCATTCGCTCCGGCCCGGTGGCCGGGGGCCACCACCTGCGCAACATCCGCCAGCTCACCTTCGGGGGGAGCAACGCCGAGGCCTACTTCTCTTGGGACGGGAAGAAGGTCATCTTCCAGGCGACCCGCGACGGCTTCGCCTGCGACCAGATCTTCACCATGAAGGCCGACGGGACCGACCTGCGGCTCCTGAGCACGGGGAAAGGCCGCACCACCTGCTCTTTCTTCATGCCCGGAGACCGGCAGATCATCTACTCCTCCACCCACCTGGGCGACGCTGCCTGCCCCCCTCGCCCGGACCGCTCCCAGGGCTACGTGTGGGCCCTGTATGACTACGACATCTTCATCGCGAACGCCGACGGCTCAAACCTAAGGCGCCTCACCGAAAACCCGGGTTACGACGCCGAGCTCGAGGGGGTGGCCCCCGACGGGACGATTGTGTTCACCTCCCTCCGGGAGGGGAACCTGGACCTCTACACCATGGACCGCAATGGCCGAAACCTGCGCCGGCTCACCCACGAGCGGGGCTACAACGGCGGCGCCTTCTTCTCCTGGGACGGGAAGGAGATTGTCTACCGCGCCTACCATCCCAAGACCCCCGAAGAGGTGGAGGATTTCGAGAGGCTCCTTGCGAAGGGGCTCATCCGCCCCCGCCGGGCGGAGCTCTTCGTGATGGACCGGGACGGGAGGAACAAGCGGAAGTTGACGCATAACGGAGCGGCCAACTGGGCCCCCTCCTTCCACCCCAACGGCCGCCAGGTCATCTTCTCCTCGAACCTCCACGCGCCGGGCACGCGCAGTTTCGACCTCTACCTCACCCGCATCGATGGGACCGGGCTCGAGCGGCTCACCTTCGGCGGCTTCAACAGCTTTCCCGCCTTCTCCCGCGACGGGAAGAGACTTCTTTTCACCTCCAGCCGGGGGGCCAAGGGGCCGAGGGAGTTCAACATCTTCCTCGCGGAGTGGGTGCCGTGATGGACCACCGTCGCATCCTCGTGATCGCTGCACACCCTGACGACATCGAGTTCTGCTGCTCGGGAACGGTCGCCCGGTGGACGCAGGAGGGCCGGG
>JBHIBR010000094.1:0-7122 GCA_046759145.1 Nitrospinota bacterium
CGGCCCGCCACAGCAGGTTCACGGCCCACTCGACCTGGCTGAGGATCAAGGCCGAGCCGCCCAGGAACGCCGATGAGGCGAGGAATTGCCGCCGCGTCAGGGGCTCTCCGAGCAGGCAGGAGGATCGCTTCGTGCCCGCTTTCTTTTCGGACATCGCTCAGGCCCCCCCCTTCTCGACGTGGAGGAGGGGAAGGTATCGGGACCCCAGGAGGAACAGTATCCCGCCCAGCCCCATCACGAAGGCGGTCAGAAGCCACTCCGCCGCGCTCGGGAAGTACTGGAAGTGGAGGCGGGAGTCGATGTAAGCCCGCTCCAGCGCCTGGAACTCGGGCACCGCGAGGCCCGGGATGACGATGTTGAGGCGAACGCCGATGAAGGCCACAACGAGCAACGTCGCCGCCGCCCCCACCCAGGTGGGCGACCGGCCCCGGAGCAGGAGGATGAGGCCCGGGACCACCGCTCCCAGGCCCAGGTGGACCACCCAGAACACCCACCAGTAGGGGCCGAACAGGACGAGGCGGAAGGCCTCGGCGTGGGCGGGGATGGCGGCGTAGAGGTTGATGGAGAACTCGGCCCACTCAAACAGGAGGTCCAGGGCCAAGAGGCCCAGCGTCACGCGCCCCAGGTGGGATACGAGCTCGCGGTACCCCCCATCGCGGACCGGCCAGAAGATGGCCACCGCCGCCGTGAGGAGGGCGCCCCCCGAAGTGAGGGCCGAGATGAGGAAGAGCAGGGGGTAGAGGGCCGAGTGCCAGTAAGCCCGCGCCCCCACCACCCCGAAGAGGGCCCCCACGCCCCCGTGGAAGGCGATGGCGAGGGGGATGCCGAGGGCCCCCAGCACCCTGAGGACCTTCCTGTCGCGGGCGAGCGCCTCGGCACTCAGCGAGCGCTGGCCCAGGAGGAAGGCGCCCGCCAGCGCCCCCCCGAAGCCTCCCTCCCCCGCGCGCCGCGCCAGGTCCTGCCGGATGGCGAACCAGAACTCGACCAGCAGGAGGAGGAAGTAGAGGGTGTAGAGCCACACCATCCAGGCCATCATGGAGAGGAAGTTAGGGCGCGTGTACACGCGGTAGAAGCGGCTCATATGGCCCAGGTCGGCCCAGATGATGAGGAGGGCGCAGAGAAGAGTGACCAGGGCGGTGAAGAGGGCGAGCTTCCCCACGGGCTCCATGCGCTTGTTGTCGAACACGTAGACGAGGGCGGAGAGCAGGAACGCCCCCGCCGAGAGGCCCACGAAGTAGATGTACACGGCAACCCACAGGCCCCAGGGGATGTAGGAGTTGTAGTTCACCGGGACGTGGCCCTGGGTGAGCCGCAGATATACCCCGTAGAGCCCGACGAGGAGGAGGGCCGCCCAGAGGGTCCCCAGCGCGCGTTTCATCGTCTCGCCCTCCTAGAGCAGGTAGTAGACCTTGGGCTCGGTCCCCATCTCCTCCTTCAGGCGGGTGGCCTGGGGAGAGGCGATGAGCTGGGAGACCAGGCTTCTCTTGTCGTTGGCGTCGCCGAAGTAGGTGGCCCCGCCCACGCAGGTGGTGACGCACGAGGGCAGCATCCCCGCCTCCAGGCGGTGGAGGCAGAAGTGGCACTTGCGGGCGTTTCCGACGGGGGAGCGGCCCGCTTTCCTCGGCCATTTGCGGCCGTATTCGAAGGAGGGCCGCGTCTCGTATGGCTGGAGAGGATGCCCATTTCGGGTGTAGCTGTCGCCAAAGTCGAAGGTGCGGGCCGAGTAGGGGCAGGCGGTGAGGCAGTAGCGGCAGCCTATGCAGGCCTCGTAGTCGATCTCCACGACCCCGTCGGGCCGCTTGTAGGTGGCCCCCACCGGGCAGACGGGCACGCAGGGGGGCTTCTCGCACTGCATGCAGGGCCGGGGGGTGAAGCGGCGGGAGACGTGGGGGTATGTCCCCAGCTCCTCCTCCAGGACCGGGCGGTAGACCACCCCGGGAGGGAGGGCGTTCTCGGCGTTGCACGACACCGTGCAGGCGCTGCAGCCGATGCACTTTTTGAGGTCGATCACCATCACCCAGCGCCGTTTCTCCACCGGCTTGCGGATAGCCCGGCGCAGCTCCTTTCGCATCCGCTCCAGCGCGCCCTCTTTGACCGCCGCCTCGGGCATGGGGAGGCTCCTTTTAAGCGAAACCGAGTTAGCAAACAGTAATTCTTAATATGCCCCAAATTTTTTAGCCGCCCGCCAGCACTTCCTTTTCCGCCCCACCGCCTGCCCCATCTGCTCCAAGCTGGTGGACCGCAAATAGCGCAGGATGTACTCGCGCACGTGGCACCACCGGTTATGGAGGGGGCAGGGGGCCCGGTCGTTGCACTCGGCGAGCCCCACCGGGCACCTCCAGAGAATGTCGAACCTGTCTATCGCCTCCACGACCTCGAGCAGGGAGATTTGCCGTGGTTGGCGCTGAAGCCGGAACCCCCCTCCGGGCCCCGTACGGGACTCCAGCAGCCCTCGCCGGGCCAGGAGCTGGAGGGTCGCGGCCAGGATGGGCTGGGGGAGCCTCTCCGCCTCGGCGATCTCCTTCGCCGTGAAGTAGCGCGATGCCCTCCCCTGGAGGGCCACCCACGCCAGCGCCCGGATGGCGTATTCGGTGGACTTCGAGTAAATCACCGGCCGCCTCGCCAAAAAGGAGGCTTGTGTCATCAGTGAAACGCAAATGCAATGGACATGCCCAGGCCCCAACGACAAGAGGCTGAGCCGCATCCGGGAACAAGGCACAGAAAAGCCAGGTTTTTTGTGAGATCCGGTGTGGGGATATATGGGAAAGACGCCCTTGTGGCCCGCGACCATGGCATCGTCGCCATGGCTCGGATGCCATACTTATTGGATCTTGCTTGCGCTTTCTACCCATCCAGAGGGTTCGCTCGCCCTCAGCCTTTTGTCCCGGCGTCCCGCCGAATCACCGCACCGACCCCCATGCGGCGCCTTCCTCCCTTTCCTGGGTTCTCGGTGCGGGGGTAACCTAGCGGCGGAGCTCCTTCAGGGTCTCCTCGAGCTTCGCAACGGCCTCGTCGTGCCGGCCCGCATTGTGATCCTTCTCCCCAGCGTCGATGAGCTTGGTCAACCGCTTCTTTGCCGCAGGGTCTTTTACTTTGGGCAATAGCCCCCGCGCCTCAGCGACGAGGGAGGGACAGCGCCAGGCGTACGCAGGCCAGGCCAAAAAGAGCCCCCCGAAAAAGCCGGCCAGGGTGAGGGCCACGAGCTTCTTTCGCATCCTCTCTCCTCCTTCCGTCCAACGGCCGCGCGATCGCCGCAGGCCCCTGTGCCTCGGGCAAAGGTCGGCGTTTACCCCAAAGAACCGGGGATTATTTCCGGGCAACTTGGGCACCCCATTTTTCCCGCATCAGGGCAGGGGGGTGCAGGCATCGGCCGGCCTGAGCCATGGCAGGAACGCCATTGCTCAGAATCCATACTTTTTCAGCTTGCGATAGAGCGTCTTGTAGTCCACCTTCAGGATCCGCGCGGCTTCTGCCTTGTTGCCGCCCGTGGCGCGCAGGGCGCCCAAGATTCGCTCGGCTTCGACTCGGTCCACCGACTGGCGCACCGCATCGCTCAGGGCAACGGTTTCCCCCCCGCCCCTCGCCGCGGTGGGCACCGCGCGAAGCTCCGCGCGCAGGTTGAGGTCTTCCCGCCGGATCATCTGCGGACCGATGAGGGCCGCGTGGCGGATCGCATTCCGCAACTCGCGCACGTTACCGGGCCACGGATAGGCCATCATGGCGGCGAGGGCGTCTTCGGTGATGCCGCGGGCCTCGCCGCCGAGGTCCCGGTTGGCCTCGGCGAGGAAGTACTTGGCCAGGAAAGGGATATCTTCCCGTCGCGCACTCAGGGTGGGCAGCGCAATAGTGAACTCGGCCAGGCGGTAGTATAGGTCTTCCCGGAACTGCCCCCGGCGCACGGCCTCCTCCAGCGGGGCGTTGGAAGCTGCCAGCACGCGGACGTCCACCTCACGCACCTTCGTGCTACCCAGCATCTGGATCGTCTTCTCCTCCATCACCCGCAGGAGTTTGGCCTGCAGACCCAGGGGAAGGTTGCCAATCTCGTCGAAGAAGAGGGTGCCTCCGTCTGCCGCTTCGAAGTAGCCCGCGCGGCGCCGCTCCGCACCGGTGAAGGCGCCCTTCTCGTAGCCGAAGAGCTCAGACTCGAGCAGCGTCTCGGGGATGGCCCCGCAGTCGATCGCGAGGAAGGGCTTGGCGTGGCGGGAGCTGAGCTGGTGAATGGCGCGGGCCACCAGCTCCTTCCCGGTCCCCGTCTTCCCGACGACGAGCACGGTGTAATTGGTGGGCGCCACCCGCTGGACCGCCTCCACCACCTTCCGGATGGGCCCGCTGGAGCCCATCCGCTCCTCCAGTGAGATGGCCCGGGCCAGTCGCCCCCGCAACTCCTGGATCTCCTCTCGGAGCGACAAATGCTCAATGGCGCGCCGGACGGTGAGGAGGATCTCCTCGTTGTCGAAAGGCTTCGTCAGGTAGTCGAAGGCCCCCATTTTCATCGCCCGTACCGCAGACTTAATGTCGCCATAGGCCGTGATAATGATGACCGCAAAGGGCCATTGCATGGCGGCGATCGCCTCCAAAACCTCCCAACCGTCCATCTGCGGCATGCGGATGTCCAGCAGCACCACCTGGGGCATCTTCTCCCGAATCAGGGCCAGGGCCGTTTCGCCGCTGCTGGCTTCGAACGCGGCGTAGCCCGCGTCCGTCAGCACGTTTGTCAACGTCCAGCGCATATCGGCCTTGTCGTCAACAACGAGAACCCGCGCGGGTTGCTCAGCCATTTCCGGGGGCTCCTTCGGTGGCGGTGCGCTCGAGGGGCAATGTCACCCGCAGCAAGGCCCCACCCGTCGCGCCGTTGGCCGCAGTGACCCGCCCGCCGTGGGACTCCACGACCCGTTGGCAGATTGCAAGCCCCAAGCCTGTCCCCTCCTCCCGGGTGGTGAAGAAGGGGTCAAAGACCCGCTCGAGGTCCTCCGGGGGGATGCCGGGTCCTGTGTCGGCGACGGTGACGCAGGTCTGGCGCGCAAACTCATCGACCTCCAGCTGCACGCGGATGGTTCCGTCCCGCCCGATAGCCTCCAGGGCATTCACCAACAGGCTCATGAACGCCGGCTGCAGGTTGTCCCGGTCCGCCATGACGAGAGGGCCTTTTGGAGGATAGTTCTCTGCAATGATGATGCCACGGTTGGAGCACTCGCCCTTGAGGAGCTCACAAGTTTCGTGGAGGAGCTTTTTTAGGTCGATTCGACCCACAGCCAGAGGGGCTGGTCGCGCAAAGCGAAGCAGCGCCTTGAGGGTCTTGTCTGCATCGGCCACGTTGCGTTGAATCACCACAAGATGCCGCCGCAAGGGTTCAGGAGGCCGCAGCGAATCCAGGCAGAACTGCACTGCGCTGGCGATGATCCCCAGAGGATTGCCGATCTGATGCGCCAGGCCCGCTGCCAATAGCCCCATGCCCGCTAGCTTCTCCTGATGAATCACCTCGCGCTCCAGGGTCTTGCGCTCCATCAGGTCGCGCGCAATGGTCCTGGATGCCCTCTTGAAGTGGAGAAACAAGCCCGCGTAGAGAACCAACGCGCCAGCGAGCACGGCCCCCCACACGATCGCCCGTTGGCGCCAAAGGCGGCGGAAAAGCGGCTCGAAGGAGGTGTATATCTCATAGGCCCCGATCACGGAGCCGCTGTTGGAATCGCGGATGGGAAGATAGAGTTCGAGCAACCGGCCGTGGCCAAGCGCACTCTCTACGGCGTGCTCTGCAGCAGATAGGTCGGAGAGGCTAAGGGCGCTTTCACCCGAGAGCGCTTTCTCCAGGTTGGGATTCTTCGGGAAGATCTTCCCGACCTGGTCAGGGGCCCGCGAATGATAGAGAAGGCGACCGGAATCGTCGTAGAGCTTGATGGTGACGACCTTCCGCGCGCGAAGGAGCGGAGCCAACGCCTTTTCCAGCCTGGCGAGATTATCTCCCTCGCGAATGCGCCTCAGCTCTGCATCGGTGGGGAGCACCCGGGTCACCGCCCGAAAGTAGTCGAGGCTCGTCAACGACACCTCGCGGAGCATCCGATGTTCAGCGTAGAATGCCAAGCCGATGGCCAGAGCGAGGGCACAGGCCGCCCACAGAAGGGCGCTCAGGAGAGAAAAGCTTCTCAGGGGACGGACATCCATCGGGACACCCCCGCTTCTCCCATTATAGATGAAACCTCGGGGTAGCGGGTTTCAAACCGGAGGGCTCTTCTAAGCCGCCCGCAGGGGAACGGGCCACGCGAGGCGTCGCGCGGGGGCAGCGTCAAGGCGCGCCCGGCGTTTCAGCGTCCTCGGCCAAGTGCCGGCGACGACGCGGAGGCTAACATACGTGGTCGCCATCCGCAGCTATCTGATGGGCCTGGGGCGCTAGGTGTGGAATCCAAACACGTTGTTCAGGCCGCCGACAGTGCGGGGGCGGCAAGAGGTCGACTGCGGCTGAAACCTCCTCTTGCTGCAATCTGGCATTCCGGGAAGCTCCGGGCCCGGGAGAGGGCGGAGAGCTTCGCTGAGCGGCTCAGGCCTTCCCAAGGGTTGCGGCAGATGGAAGGGCTCGCCCCGATGGGTTTCGGTTGACAGGCTGGGGCGTGGTGAGGTAGTAGATCATTCAAACCGAATGGAGAAAGCCAAAGAGGCGAAAACACACGGCACCCGACCTAGCTCGCAAGAAAGTGAGGTCCGCCGGCCAGGTGCGCTTCGCCAGTGTCTCCGAGAAGGGGCAGCGCTGGATGAGGCCGATCGGGACCCCGGGGGGAGCGTAGGGAGCCCAATGGTGTCTCGACGAAAGGGAAGGGCGTATCTCTTGCGCCGCGGGGAGGGAAGGGCGCCTTCCTCCGAGCTTTCAGCCCGAGGGGCGCGCCGCAGGGAGCGGACGCGGCGTCTCGGCCAGGCCGGGCGGAGGGCCTTTCGGGATTGGCACACAACGGGGGCACAACAGAGGGGGGAGTAGGCCATGAAGAAGCTGCTGAAGCTGGTTCTTGCAATTGTGGTCGCCGCCGCCTTCGCGGGGTTGGCCCCTCCTGCCGACGCCCAGAAGTACCTGGTGATCGGCGGGGGCTCGACCGTCGGAATCTACTACCAGGTGGCCTTGAACGTCTGCAAGCTGGT
>JBHIBR010000095.1:0-7092 GCA_046759145.1 Nitrospinota bacterium
AGGTGGACTCTTTCCACCGGTTGGTGAACCCGGGCCGCTACATCCCCTGGAGCGTGGCCCGGCTCACGGGCATCACTGACGCCCTGGTGGCGGACAAGCCCCCGCTCAAGGCGGTGCTGCCGGAACTCCTGGGTTTCCTGGAGGGCTGCGTCTTCGTGGCCCACTGCGCGCCCTTCGACCACCATTTCCTCGGCTACTATGCCCGCCAGCTCCTGGGCCGGAGGCTGGAGATGCCCGTGCTCTGCACCTACCGGCTGGCCCAGCATCTCCTGCCCCAGCTCGGGCGGCGGAACCTCAGCGACCTGGCCCGCCACGTGGGCGTCCCGGTGGAGGGCCGTCACCGCGCGATGCCCGACGCCCGCACGGCGGCGAATATCTTCGTCCGCTTCCTGGGGATACTCGGGGCACTGGGGTTCGAGACCCTGGAGGATGTCCTCGACCTCCAGGGGGTAGCCCGGGCGGAAGAGCCCCTCTCCCTGGCCGAGGGGATGGCCCTGGACGTGGCGAGCCTGAACAACCTGCCCGAGGAAGGAGGGGTGTTCCTCCTCCGGGACGCCGACGAGGCCGTCCTCTACGTGGGCAGGAGTGCGAACCTGTGCAGGGCCGTCCGGGGTCTCTTCTACCCCCGCTCACCCGGGGTGGCCCGCTTCGCCCGCAGGCTCGCTTCCGTGCGCCGGGTGGAGGTGGAGCCCATGCGCAGCGAGCTCGCGGCGGCACTGCGCGAAGCGCGCCTGATCCGGGAGTACAGGCCCCCCCTCAACCGGGGACGGTCCGCCCGGAGCGGCTGGTTGTTCCTCAAGGTGAGCTGCGGGAGGGGTCATCCCCGCATCCGTGCGACCGATCGGCTGGCGGCGGACGGGGCGTTCTATTTCGGTCCCTTCCGCAAGGCCGCCGCCCTCCGGGAGCTGCTCGCTGCTATCCACGAGGTTTTCCCCCTCAAGGATGCCGAGCGGGCTGAGGGGAACTCCCCTCGCGGCGCCGGGCTGCGGCCTCGGGCGGTCTGGCTTGCCGACCAGCTCGTGGCCCTTCTCGAGGGCCGCTGTGGGGGGAAGGAGCAGGAGGAAAAGACCCTGCGGGAGCTCGCCCGTCTGTGGGGGACCGAGCGCAAACTCGCGCAGCTGCGGCCCCGCTGGGGCCGGCTGCGCCATCTGCTCCAGAGCCACAACCTGAGCGGGCCTTCCGTCCGGCGGCGAAACTTTCTGGCGGTCGAGCGGGCCCGGGATGGGGAGGAGCGGGTGGGCTACGTGGTGCGGGAAGGGGTGCTGCGGGGGGAGTGGCGCTTCTCCCGGCGGCGGCCCCCCCTCGCGCGCTTCCGGAAGGCCATCCAGAAGCTCTACTTCGACGGCGGGCCCCCCGCCCCCGCCACTCCTCCCACGCGGGAGGAGCTAGAGGAGGCCGCCCTCCTGGCCGAGTGGCTGCGCCGGGAGGCCTACGAGGGTTTCGTGCTGGAACTGGGCCCCGCCGCGGAGCCAGAGGAGGTCATCGGCAAACTCCGCGAGGCCCTCTCCGACCCTGCATCCGCCGGGAGCCTCTTCTATGTGGGGTAGGGGGACCCCCTCCCCCCTCAGGCCGCCACCTCCTCCCTGGCGTAGGCCACCGGGTATTGATGGTAGATGCGCTCGAAGAGCTCCGGGGTGAGCTTCTGGGCCAGGGTCTCCCCCTCGTCCAGGCTGGCCTGGAGCATGATGAAGATGTTGCGGGGGTCGCAGCCGCGGATGAGGCGCCCGTCGCGCTCAAGCCACTCGAGGAGCAGGTCGGCGTAGCGCTGGCATACCCCCTCATCCTCGATGCCGTTGGCGCGCGCCACGAATTTGAAGATCTCCTTGAAACCCTCCCTCGTGGGCCGCTCCACCAGCACCTGGTAGAGGAGGCGGCGCTTGAAGGCGTCGTCGATGATCTCGTCCTTGTCCAGGTTCGTGGAGAGGAGGAGGTGCTGCTTGTAAGGGGCCCGGAAGCTGCTCCCCCCGCCGAACTTGACGATGGCCTCCTGGTTCTCCAGCGGGAAGATGAACTGGTTCAGGATCGTGGTGGGGTCCTCGGCCTGGCGGCCGAGGTCGTCGAAGACGAAGATGCCGTTGTTGGCCTTCACGTGGGGAGGAGCGTGGTAGATGCCGTCGTAGCTGATCTCGAAGTGCTCCACCCGGAACTCCGTCCCCACGACCACCAGCGGCGCCTGGCACACCAGCCAGCGACGATCGAGCTGCTCCCTCAGGGCGGCCGCCCGCAACACCCCCTTGGCCCCTCCCCCATCCTCTTCTTCCAGGGGCTGGTGGAAGGCGGGGTCGAAGTATTGCACCGCCTTCCCGTTGAACTCGAAGGCATAGGGAAGCAGCACGGGTTCCCTGAGCAGGTTGTGGAGGCATCCCGTCGCGGTGGTCTTGCCGTTGCCCGGGGGTCCGTAGAGGAGCATCACCCGCTGGGAGTTGAACCCCTCCTTGAGGATGTAGAGGAGCTCCTCATCGATGACGAGCTCCCGGAAGGCCTCGCGCACCTCGTCCATGGTCACCCGGCGGGAGCGCTCCGCCTGCCGCAGCACCATCTCGTAGTAGTCCCTGAAGGAGACGGGGGCGGGCCCCACGTAGGCGTCCTCCTTCTCGAAGACCGCGGCCAGCTCCCGCCCCCGGGCGGTGAGGTCGTAGTGGCCCGGCCTGTAGAGGTCCACCAGTTTGCGGTCCTTGAGGCTCTCCAGGAAGGGCTCCAGGACGTTTCCCCCCAGCCGCATCCGGTCGGCCAGCTGCTGGAGGCTGAGCACCCCGTCCTGCTTGAAGAACTTCAGCATGAGGGCCTCCACGGTCTTCTCGCCGATGCGGGTCTCGCGCAGGCTGTTGGGCGCGGGCGGATGGAGGTCCAGCTTGGGCGCTGGCATAGTCCCTTTTCTCCCTAACGAAGGGCCGATGCGCCCCCTGCGGGCCACTCCCTGCGGCTTGCCGCTGGGGGCCCTCAGCGAGAGGGCTCGACCCGGTCCCCCATCGGCTTGACCTCGGCGATGACTCCGTGTTCGGTGCGAATGATCATCCGCAGGTGGGTCTGGCCTCCTTCCCGGTAGCCCATGGGAATGATGGCGCGGCCGTTCCCCTTCTCGTAGCGGAAGCCCTCCCCCCACAGGAAGCCCGGCTGGACGTACACCAGGCCGTTGGCCAGCCGCAGGAACTGCCCCCCCAGGTAGGCCCGCATCTCGGCCGACGTCATGCCGGGCTTGAGCTGGGCCAGACGGGGGGCGATGGACTCGTAGGCCTTCCGGGTCCAGATGTGGCGGGCCAGGTAGTCCTGCAGAAGGCGGTTCTCGGTTGCCCGGTCGAGGTTCTTGGCCTCCAACTCCTCCGGCAGGGGGGGGAGGACCCGCTGCTCCTCCTTGAACCGCACCACCCGGCTCACCCGTCCGTCCACCAGGATGACGGCGAAGCGCTCCACCACCCGGACCCCTTCCAGGTATCCGAAGCTGTACTCTTCCACCAGCTTCCCGTCGGGGAGGCGGTTCGTCCGCGAGAGCTCGGGGAGCCACCCCTCGGTCACCGAGAAGTTGGCATACCAGTCGGACGTGGGGAGGGGTTTGAGTTTCATCACCTGGAGGAAATCCTTCCGCCGCATCCCCTTCTGGACCTGCTTGAGGCGGCGAAGGGCCAGGAGGAAGGCATCCCGCCTCTCCGAGCGCTTCGGGGTGACGCGCCCCATGCCGCGCACATCGCCGGCGATGCGCTCGGCCTGGCTGGGAGCCTCGGTGGCCGCGCAGCTCACCGCGAACGCCGCGGCCAGGAGAAGCGCCGCCCCCCTCAGAAGAGGAAGGGGATGACCCGATGGGGGACCTGCCGGCGGTAGTCTTCGTAAGCCGAGGTGCGGCACAGGAGCTCCTCCTCTACCCGGGCGCGGAATGTCAGGCCGGCGGCGATGCCCAGCACCTTGAGGACGTTCAAACGGGAGGGATTTCCCGCCAGGAAGCCCAGGTAGAAGAGCATCTCGCTCGCGTACATAGGATGGCGTACCAGCCGGTAGAGACCGCGGCGCTGGAGCCCCCGGTCGGCAGGCACGAGGCCGAAGCTCCGCCCCAGGCTCGCAACCGCGGCGATGATCCCCACCAGGGCCAGTCCCTGGACCACTTGCGACACGAGGATGGCGAGCGGCCCCGGGGGGGACGCCGGGGGGAAGTGCAGCGAGAAGGAGAGCAGGATCGCCCCCACCGTGGCCACCCAGTCGAGCGGGCGCTCGGAGGTGGCCCGGCTCCGTCGCCGGAAGATGAAGAGCGCCGCGATGAGCGTGTTCAGGGTGAAGAGCTGAAGCTGGAGGAGGTTGTGCCCGCCGGCCCATTCGAAGAGGTTCCGGTAAGCCAGTAAGTAAGCCAGGAGTCCCCAGAAGGCCGCGAGCACAACGTCGGCGGCCCGCCCCCATCGCATGCTCCCCCGCTCCGCCCTAAGCGGGAGGGACGAAGGCCAGCAGGTGGCCTTCCCGGGTCCCGGTGGCCTCGAGCCGGCCCGCGGGCAGCTCCAGGACGCTGCGGGCCCCCGGCGTCCGCACCACCCGGAAGGGGGGGACCCGGGCCGCCGTCCGCCGCACCCGCAGCCCCTCGTCCAGGAAGGCCACGTCGATGGGGAAGCGCATGAACCACGTGTGGATCGAGCGGCAGGGCACGATCCACAAGGCCCCTCCGCCGGGGAGGCCCCCTCGGCCCAGGAGCCCCCGGAGGCGCTGCCAGAATCGGCTCGCCACCTCCACCTCCTCCGCCAGTCGCGCCCGGTTGGTGCGGTTGAGGGCGACCATCACTTGCCCATGACCATGAACTGGTTGTAGATCTGGATGGCCCCCGGGCCCAGCAGCACGACGAAGAGGGCGGGGAAGATGAAGAAGACCAGGGGGAAGATCAGCTTCACCACCATGGCCGCCGCCGCGGCCTCGGCCCGCTGGCGCCGCTTGGTGCGCAGCTCATCGGAGTAAATCTCAAGCGAAGCGGCCACGCTCGTGCCGAATTTCTCCGCCTGGATGAGCATGGCAATGAGCGCGCTCAGGTCCTCCACCCCCGTCCGCCAGGCCAGGTTGCGCAGCGCCTCCGCCCGCGTCTTGCCCGCCTTCATCTCCAGGTTGAGGATGTGGAGCTCCCCGCTCAGGACGGGGCAGGAGGTGCGCACCTCGTGCCCCACCCGCTGCAGGGCGATGTCCAGGCCCAGGCCGGCCTCCACGGACACCACCAGGAGGTCGAGGACGTTTGGGAGCTCGTCGGTGAGCTTCAACTGGCGTCGCCGCACCCGGCTGCCCAGCAGGAACACGGGCAGCAGGAAGCCCAACAGAGCCATGAACACGAAGGCCAGCATGCCCGCGGCCGGCTTGCCGGTGGCCAGGAAGGCCGGCGGGGAGAAAAGCACCCCCAGCGCCAGCGACAGGAGGATGCGCTTGGCGAAGAAGATGCGGGTGGCGTTCTCCCGGCGGTCGCCCGCCCAGGCGAGCTGCTGCCTGAGTTTCTCGTCCTCGGCCGAGGGGATCAGTCGGGCGAGAACCCCGACCAGCCCTTCGTAGAGCCCCTTGAGGGCTTGCCCCCGGGGGCGGGCCGCCTGGCGGTGTTCGGCGGGGTTCGCGGGCTCCCTCAGCCTCCGCAGCCGGGAGAGCACCTCGCTCTCCCGCCCTCCCCAGACCAGCGAGCCCACCCCCCACACAAGGAGGAAAATGCTCAGGAAGACCGACCCGACAGCCAGCGTCTCCACCGCACCCTCTCCTCACACGCGGATGTTGATGATCTTCCTCATCACAAAGAAGCCAATGACCATCAGCACGAGGGCCAACGCCATGAGGATCTTCCCCACGGTGGTGGTCCAGAGCAGCGACACGTACCCGGGGTTTAGGAAAAAGATGAGCACCGCGACGACGAAGGGGAGCGCCCCGATGACGTAGCCCGAGATGCGCCCCTGGGTGCTCAATACCTGCACCTGGCGGAGGAGCTTGTAGCGCTCCCGGATGACGTAGCCCAGCTTGTCCAGGATCTCCGCCAGGTTCCCCCCCGTCTCCCGCTGGATGGCCACCGCAGTCACGAAGAACTGCAGGTCCAGGCTCTCCACCCGCTGGAGCATGTTGCGCAGCGTCTCCTGAGAGCTGATCCCGAGGTTCCCCTCCTCGTATGCCCTCCGGAATTCCGTCCCCACGGGCGGGGCCATCTCCTGGGCCACCATGACCATGGCGCTCGGAAATGCGTGGCCCGCCCGCAACGCGTTGGAGAAGAGCTTGATGGCGTCGGGGAGCTGGCGCTCGAAGAGCTTGATGCGGCTCTTACGCTTGAACTTGAGGTAGAAGTAAGGGAGCGTGAACCCCAAGATACCCCCCACCAACCCCATCGCCAAGCTCCGCGTGAGCAAAAAGAAGAGGACGAACCCGCCCGACCCGCAGAGGGGGAACCACATGAGGAAGCGGCTGGCGGGCACCTGCATGTCGGCCTGTTCCATCAGACGCGGGATGGTCTGGGCGGTGGGGAGCCGGCGCAGGAGTCGGTTCAGCGTCCCGCTTGAGCTCAGCGCGGTCGTCTCCCGGAGGATGGAGCCTATGGAGGCGCGCTCGACCTGCACGTTCGCCCGGCTCAGCCGCTGGAGCCGCCCCTGCACCAAGGGGTCCTGCCCGCCGGGGAAGAGCAGGAACCATACCCCGAGGCAGACCAGCACGCCGGCTCCGAAGCCCAACAGAACGGCGAGAGCGGCCACCGCCTCACTCCCTCCCGTGCTGGGCGTGGGGGTTGAAGATCTCGGGCGAGAGGTGGAGCCCGCTCTCCTCGATCCTCCCCATGGCCTGGGGTCGGATGCCCGTGGCGGTGTGGTAGCCCACCACCTTCGGCTTGCCCGAACCGTCGGTGGTGACGCCCGTCTGTTTGTAGAGGAAGATGTCCTGGAGGGTGATCACTTCTCCCTCCATCCCCGTCACCTCGGTGATTTGGACGATCTTGCGGCTGCCGTCCTGGAGGCGGCTGGCGTGTACGATGAGGTGGATGGCGGAGGCGATCTGGCCCCGCACCGCCTTGGCCGGGACATCCACCCCGCTCATGGCCACCAGCACCTCCAGACGGCCCAGGCCCTCCCGGGGGTTGTTGGCGTGGAGGGTGGACAGCGAGCCGTCGTGCCCCGTGTT
>JBHIBR010000096.1:0-7087 GCA_046759145.1 Nitrospinota bacterium
GGCGGATCATGTTGCGCAGCTCGCGGACGTTGCCCGGGTAGTCGAGGGCTGCGAGTGCCTGGAGGGCTTCGGAGCTCAGCCCCCGGACCCTCTTCCCCAGCTCTCGGTTGGCCTCCACCAGGAAGCGCCCGGCGAGGGCCGGGATGTCCTCCTCCCGCTCCCGCAGCGGGGGCAGCTCGATGGAGAACTCGTTCAGGCGATGGAAGAGGTCGCCCCGGAAGCGACCGGCCCCCACCTCCCCGCGCAGCGGCACGTTCGAAGAAGCCAGGATGCGGGCCCGCAGGGGTTGGGGCCTCCGCCCCCCGACGGGGAGGAACTCTCGCGCCTCAAGCACCCGCAAGAACTTGCGCTGCATCCCCCAGCGCAGGTTCAAGACCTCGTCGAGGAAGAGGGTCCCGCCAGCCGCCCGGGCGAAAAGGCCCTCTTTGGCCACGTGGGCGCCGGTGAAGGCCCCCTTCGTGTGGCCGAAGAGTTCGCTCTCGAATAAGCTCTCCGCGATGGCCCCGCAGTCCACCGCCAGGAAGGGGCCCTCCCGGACGAGGCTTCGCCCGTGGATGGCGCGGGCCACCAGCTCCTTTCCGGTCCCCGTCTCCCCCTGGATGAGCACGGAGAGGGACGTGGGGGCGACGCGCTCCACTTCCTGGCAGAGCCTCCGGATGCTTTTGCTGCCCCCCATGAGGGAGGCGAGGTCCGACCCGCCCTGTCCGATCGGGGCGTGGACCTCCCGCCACAGGGAACCCCTGGCCATCGCCCGCCGGAGGGCTGAGCGCAGTCGTTCTGCGTCGAAAGGCTTCGGGAGAAAGTCCAAGGCGCCCAGCCTCATGGCTTCCACGGCCGCGGGGATGTCGCCGTCGCCGCTGATCATGATGACGGGCACTGCGGGGTCGACCTCCTTCATCTGCCGCAGGACAGAGAAGCCATCCGGGCCAGGTAGGCGCAGGTCGAGGAAGACGACATCTGGACGGGCCCCCTCAAACCGGCGGAGGCCCTCCTCGCCGTCGGCGGCTTGGACAACCCGGGGGGAGAAATCCTCGAGGATGCGCGCGATGATTTCGGCCACAGTGGGCTTGTCGTCGATGACGAGCAGCCGGCACCCGGCAGGCACCGCCGCCCTTTCCCGCGCGACGCGCACGGGAACTCCCCCCTCCTCCGAGAGTGCCACCGAGGGAGGAACGGATTTGTCTCCGGGAGCCTTAAATCCGGCGGGTGCCACCAACAGGCTCCCCATCCACCCATTCCAAGGCATTAGTGGATTAAAGATAGCCACCAACGAATCAACTTTAAGCTATTTCAGTTTCAAGCGCAAGGGAAAAATCTCTGGGCTGCTGGTGGCCTTGGGCCCGCTTCTTGCCCTTCGGTGCCCAGGGACGACACCCCCCCTTTGGTGCCTGCCCCAGGCGGGCGTTGGCGACGCGAGGCCATGACCAAAGCAAGAAAGCCGCACTTGGACCCGCGCCCGGCCACCGAACCCAGAGAGGTGGGAGCCGGAACCTCCCCGGATGGGGCGCCCCCCGGGCGTATCCTCGTCATCGACGATGAGGAGGACGTCCGGGAGGTGCTCCAGGCCACCCTCCAGGCGGATGGCCACGAGGTCTACACCCTGCCGAGGGCGGAGCAGGGTTTGCGCTTCCTGGAGGAGCGGCCGGTGGACCTGGTCATCTGCGATCACCGCATGCCGGGCCTCTCGGGGGTGGAATTCTTCGCCCGCCTGCGGGAGCGCTTCCCCCGCATCCAGCGCATCTTCATCACCGGCTACGCCGAGGTGGGGGTGGCCATCCGGGCGGTGAATGAGGGAAACATCGCCCGCTTCCTCACCAAGCCGTGGAGGGAGGCGGAACTCCGGGGCGCGGTGGAGCACTGCCTCGCCCGGCTGCGGCTGGAGGAGGAGAACCGCCGCCTCCTGGCCCTGGTCCAGGAGCAGAACGCCCAGTACCGGCGCCTGAACGAGAACCTGGAGCGGGAGGTGGAGGCGCGGACGCAGAGGATCCGGCAAGTGGGCGACGTGGCCATCTTCACCCTCGCCCGCCTCGCCGAGAGCCGGGACGAGATGACGGGGCGCCACCTGGAGCGCATCCAGTCCTACAGCCGCCTGCTGGCCGAAGCCCTCGCCCAGCTCCCCCACTACGCGGGCTACATCGACCGGGAGTACCTCGAGGACCTGGAGCGCTCGAGCCCCCTCCACGACATCGGCAAGGTGGGCATCCCCGACCGCATCCTCCTCAAACCGGGCCGGCTCACCCCTTCCGAGTTTGAGGTCATGAAGACCCACGTCCTCGTCGGGGGAGACACCCTCCAGCGGGCGGACCGGCACCTGAAGGAGGAATCCTTCCTCACCCTGGGCAAGGAGATCGCCTACTCCCACCACGAGCGCTGGGAGGGGAGCGGCTACCTCCGCGGCCTCAAGGGGGAGCAGATCCCCCTCTCTGGACGCATCATCGCCCTTGCCGATGTCTACGACGCCCTCACCTCCAAGCGCGTCTACAAGGAGGCCATGGACCACGCCGAGGCCCGGGAATGGATCGTGCGGGAGGCGGGCCGGCACTTCGACCCGGAGGTGGTGGAGGCCTTCCTGAAGGTGGAACGGTGGTTCGAACGCCTTCGACGAGAACTGGGCAACTAGACGGGCGCCCCGGCGTGCTGGCCGCAGTCTGCCGGAGCTTACGTCCTCACGCCCCTGGCGGCCCCCCTCCCAGGTCGATCGGGAGAACCCCGAAGAGGTTCCCCATCGCAGAAAGGCCAAGGCGGCCCAGCCGCGGTATCCCATGGGTGAGATAGCCGCGGGGAGGCTCCTTGTGACGACGGGAAGAAGACAGATGTATTCAATCAAAGAAAAGGGTGGTTTGCTTTAAAACTATTAAAATCAGTGCATTGGCAATCCACGGCGGGTGTCTCCCCCCCGCCGTATCGCCCGGGGCGAGCCATGGCGCGCATCTTGGTTGTGGACGATGAGTTGGGGGTGCGGGAGGTGCTGTGCCGATATTTCGAGAGCCGGGGCCACATCGCCCTAGAGGCGTCGGGAGGCCGTCTGGCGGTCGAACTCGTCAAGGCGGAGCGTCCCCACTTGGTGTTGCTGGACATCCGCATGCCGGACATGGACGGGATTGAGGTCCTGCAGGAGCTCAAACAGGTTGACCCCGCCGTCGGGGTGATCATGGTGACGGCCGTGGGGGACGCCGCCATCGCCCGGGAGGCGATGAAGCTGGGCGCCCATGACTACATAACCAAGCCCATCGACCTCGATTATCTCGACCTCGCGGTGACCACCAAGCTCATCGACTTCCTGGGTTGAGCATGCCCTGGGGGGAAGGCCCTACCTGATGCCGGACGGACGCTTCGCCCGCTTCAACCCGCGCCGCCTGGACCCTCCGCGGCGGGCGTTCGCCATCCTGTCCGCCTTCCTCTTTTTCGTCTTCGTCCTCGCGAGCATGATCCCACTGCACGCTTGGCGCTTCGCGGAGGTCGCGTGGGAAGAGGCTCGGGACTCCCTCGAGCGCCAGGCCTCCTTGCTCCGCCACGAGCTCTCCCGAGAGCTGAACGAGGTCGAGCTCGCCGCCCGGGCCGTCGCCGCCCAAGCGACCGTCCAGGCCTACCTCGCCGAGCCCCGGGTGGGGACGGCATTCCTCCTGGACCTCGGCCTCGACCGCGTGAGCTTCCTCCGGGCGGACGGGACCCCGCTCTCCGCGTACGAGTTCGAGGAAAGCGGAGCCAGGAGGCTCCCCGCGGAAGAGGCGGCTCGCGCACTCCGCCCGGGGAAGGACCCCCGGCTTCCCTTCGGCGGGCTCCAGGTCCAGGGAGAGCCGCCTCACCTTGTGGCCCGGGCGGTGCAGGCGGTGACGGCGGCGGGGCAGAACTTCGGCTACGTGGTGGCCGACCGCGCCATCGGGCAGGAGTTCCTAGATCGCTTCCAACTGGCGACGGGCGTCCAGGCGAGCCTCTACGCCGGCGACGTTGGCGTTGCGAGTTCCCTCGGGGACGCCCGGGGCCAGCCCCTGGCGGGCGCGCGGGCAGAGCCCGAGGCGCGCGAGCTTCTCTCCCAGAAGAGGGCGGGCTTCTTCGTGGGCCAGGTGGGCGGGACCTCCTACCTCAAGCGGGCGACCCCTCTCTTCGACATCTACGGCCGGCCCATCGGCCTCATGACCGTAGGAATACCCTACGCCTCCGTCGCCGAGGAACTGAGGGTGATCCTCTGGAACCTGGGCCTCCTCGCGGGGCTGAGCTTCCTGGCCACCAGCCTGGTGGGGTGTGTGGTGTGGCGGCGGGCGCGCCGGGAGGAGCTCGAGGCCCGGGCCACCCTCCGGATGCTCCAGGCCATCCCCGGGGGCGGCCCCCCGGAGCGGTTGGTGGAGGAAGGGATGCGGGTCCTGGGCGCCGACCGGTGCCTGGTGTGGCTTTTCCACCCCGAGGGGCGAGGGCTGCGCCCGCGCCACTCGGTGGGCCTCTCGCCCGTTTTTCTCCAAGGCTTGGAGGAGTGGCGGGATGAGCTTCACACGGCGCGCTACGCCCGAGAGCCGTCGCTGGAGGAGCCCACAATCTTGGAGGATACATCTCGGCTGCCAACCTCTGCGCGGAGGGAAGCCATCAGCAGAGAAGGCATCCGCAGCGCCATCATCCAGTCCCTGAGGTGGGGGGGGGAGAACCGCGGGTCCATCACCTTCTATTACAACCGCCGCCGCCGCTTCAACGGCTACGACATCGCCCGCTCCCGCTTCGTGGCCGACTTGGTGGCCGTGGCCCTGGAGACACAGCAGCTCCTCGCCCGCGAGAGCCGTCGGGCGCAACAGATGGGCTCCCTGGTGGGCGCGATTGAGGCCATCGTGACGGGGCCCGAGAGCCTGGAGGGGACGGTGGGGACGGTCCTCTCCTGCGCGCTCAACATCTTGGGCACCGACCGGGGGACCATCTGGAGGGTGGGGAAGGAGGGGAAGCGGGAGGACTTTGTGAGCCAGGGCATTCCCGAGGAACAGCTCGCCTTGGCGCGGGGCCGGACACGGGAGCTCCCATCAGGACGGATCCTGGAAGAGAGAACCCGGGAGCCCATATACTTTGCCGACGTCCGGGAGCAAGAGGAGTTCCCCCTCCTCCGGGAGCTGGGGGAGCGGGAGGGCTTCCGGGGCTACATCCAACTCCCCCTCCTCTACCAGGGTCGCCTCCTCGGCGGCTTCTCGGTCCATTTCCCGGAGGCGCGTGCCCTTTCCCGGGAGGAGCTGGAGTCCGCCCGGCTCTTCGCCGACTTCGCGGCTGTCACCATGGAGCGGGCGCGGATGCTAGAGGTGCTGCGTGCATCCGAAGAGCGTTTTGCCGGCATCCTGGATATCGCTGAGGACGCCATCATCTCGGTGGACGAAGCCCAACGCATCATCCTCTTCAACCAGGGGGCCGAAGAGACGTCCGGCTACCGCGCGGAGGAGGTCATGGGCAAGCCGCTGGACATCTTGATCCCGCCGCATTTCGTGGAGGCCCACCGCGCGTACATTCGCAACTTCGGCGACTCGCCCGTCAGCACGCGCCGGATGAGCGTGAGGGGCGAAATCTCTTGTCGGCGCAAGGACGGCACAGAGTTCGCCGCCGAGGCCTCAATTTCGAAGCTCGAATTGGGAGGCGAAAGAGTCTTTACCGCCATCCTCCGCGACATCACCGAGCACAAGCGGGCCGAGACGGAGCTCAAGCGCCTCCACGCCGAAGCCCTCGAGACGAGCCGCGCCCTCCAGCAGGCACTCGACGACCTCCGGCAGGCCCAGGCCCGGATGATCCAGACGGAGAAGCTCTCCGCCCTCGGCCAGCTCATCGCGGGGGTCGCCCACGAGCTCAACAACCCCCTCGCCATCATCCAGGGCTTCGCAGAGCTCTGGGTGCGGAGCGAGAAAACGGGGCCCGCCGTGCGGGAGCGGGCGGGGAAGATTCTGGACCACGCCCGCCGCTGCGAGCGCATCGTCCAGAACCTCCTCTCCTTCGCCCGCGAGCACCGGCCCGTGCGGGTCCCCGTCTCGGTGAACGAGCCCCTGGAGCGGGTGATGGAGCTGAGGGCCCACCAGCTAAGCCTGGACCAGATCCAGGTGGAGCTTCGCCTGGCGGAGGACCTCCCCCTGGTCCACGCCGACCCCCACCAGCTCGAGCAGGTGGTTTGGCACCTCGTGAACAACGCTGACGACGCCCTCCTCGCCAAGGAGGGGGAGCGGCGGCTCACCATCGAGACGGGCTCCTCGGAGGGCTGGGTGTGCATGCGGGTGTCGGACACCGGGGTCGGGATCTGCCGCGAGCACCTGGACCGCATCTTCGACCCCTTCTTCACCACCAAGGAGATGGGGAAAGGGACGGGGCTCGGCCTGAGCGTGGTCATCGGCATTGTGAAGCAACACGGGGGGGAGGTCGCGCTGGAGAGCGAAGAGGGCGTCGGGACCACCTTCTCGGTCACACTCCCCGCCGGGGGCCGGGGAGCCGGCCCGGTCGTTTATCCTCCGGGGAGGGTGCCCGCGGAAGAGCTCCGGGCCCGGAGCATCCTCGTCATCGACGACGAGCCGGACCTCCTGGAGGCCCTGCGGGAGGGCATCGAAGCCTGCGGGGCCCGGGTCGCGAAAGCCCGGGATGGCGAGGAAGGTCTGCGTCGGGTTGGGGAGGAGAGCTTTGACGCCATCCTCTGCGATGTCCGCATGCCCCGGATGAACGGGGCGCAGTTCCTCGAACGCCTCCGCGAGGTGAGGCCCGAGCTGGTCCGCCGGGTGGTCTTCATGACCGGAAGCGACCTGCAACAGACGCGCCTCGCCCCGAGCGCCCTCGCGGGCCACCCCGTGGTGGACAAGCCGGTGGAGCTGGAGAAGCTAGTGGGGCTCCTGGCCTCGGTGTGTGGAGGCCGGGTGGTGGCCTAAGAGGAGAGGAAAGCCGGGTTCGGGAGCCGAGCACAAGGGGGGCACTGCCGCCGCGTTCACGGCGCGAAGGAAGGCGATGCAGAAATGGCTGGCCGGGCGCCTGACAAAAAGCGCTTCCCGCGACCGACCAAAAAACTCTTGTGGGGGGAGGGCTTCTGTGGTAAGAGGTGAGGCGTTCCTTGGAGCTCGAAGCGCCGGGGTCGGCATGTCCGGGAGGGCGATGC
>JBHIBR010000097.1:0-6938 GCA_046759145.1 Nitrospinota bacterium
TGCAGGCGGCCAGCTTGGGGTCGAGGTAGTGGATGAATCCGCAGGAGGGGCAGCAGAGCCGCTCCCTGGTGTCCCCCGGCGGGATCCGCCGCTCGAGGAGCGCCCCGCAACCGGTGCGATGGCGCACCCTGCCCGGCAGGTAAGGATGGGCCAGGGGGGCGGGCTCCTCCGGGCGGACTACCAGGCCCGGTGGCCGGGGCGCAGGCGGATTATCCGAGGTATTCCGCTCAGGGCTCACAGGAAGAGCCGCTCCGCGCCCGGCAGGAGGAAGGGGTTGGTCTCCGCCTCCCGGCCGATGGTGGTCTGGGGGCCGGGGTAGGCGACCGTCTCGGGCGGAAGGGCCAGGAGTTTTTCGCGGATGGAGCACAGGAGCTGGGTGGGGGAGCTCCCCGGGAGGTCCGTCCGCCCCACCGCGCCTGCGAAGAGCGCATCCCCCACGAACGCGGCGCCCTCCCGGTAGAAGGTCACCCCGCCCTCCGAATGGCCGGGGGTGCAGAGGACCCGGAAGGTGAGCTCCCCGACGCTCACGGCGTCGCCCTCCTCAAGGAAGCCATCCACCTCAGGCGTCCAGGGGGCGGGGAGGCCAAAGCTCCTCGCCTTCTCGGCCAGGGACCGGAGGTGGGGGAGGTCCCCCCGGTGCAAGTAGAAGGGGACCCCCAGCCTCTCCTTCGCCTCCTGGACTCCCTCCACGTGGTCGAGGTGCCCATGGGTGTTGATGATCTTCGTGAGCCTAAGGCCGTGGCGGGAGGCGGCGGCCAGTATGCGGTCCACCTCCGCCCCCACGTCGATGAGGGCCCCTTCGCGGGTCTTCTCGCAACCGACAACGTAGGCGTTCATCTGGAAGAGGCCCACCGTGACGCATTCGACGATCATCGTCCCTCCGGGCTCATCCCTCCTCCTCTCTCCCCTCGCCAGCCAGAGTGGCCACCCGGAGCCGGCTCATCGCCCGGCGCAGCGCAGCCGCCGCCCGGTCGAAATCCACCGACCCCTCCGTCTGGCGGGCAAGGTGGCGCTCCGCCCTCTTCCGCGCCTCGCGGGCGCGCCCCACATCGATCTCCTCCGCCCGCTCCGCCCGCTCGGCCAGCACCGTCACGTAGTTGGGACCCATCTCGGCGAAGCCGCCGACCACCGAGACGAAGTGGAGGCGGTCGCCCTTCCGATAGCTCAGGGCCCCGACGTCGAGCCGGCAGAGGAAGGGCGTGTGACCCGGGAGCACGCCGAACTCACCGCCCGCCCCCGGGGCGGTCACCTCGTCCACCTCCTCCCGGAATAGGAGTCGCTCGGGGGTGACCACCTCCAGGCGGATCTTCCCCTCTTCCATGGCGCTACACCTTCGCCCCCAGCTTGCGGGCCTTCTCCTTCGCCTCCTCCATGTTGCCCACCATGTAGAAGGCCTGCTCGGGCAGATGGTCCACCTCGCCCTCGAGGAGCTCCCGGAAGCCCGCGATGGTCTCCCCCAGGGGGACGTAGCAGCCCGGCGTGCCCGTGAACTGCTCCGCCACGAAGAAGGGCTGAGAGAGGAAACGCTGCATCCTCCGAGCCCGGGCCACGGTGAGCTTGTCCTCTTCGCTGAGTTCGTCCATACCCAGGATGGCGATGATGTCCTGGAGTTCCTTATAGCGCTGGAGCACCTGCTGGGCGCCCCGGGCGACGGCGTAGTGCTCCTCCCCCAGCACGCGGGGGTCGAGGATGCGACTGGTGGAGTCCAGGGGGTCGACCGCCGGGTAGAGGCCGAGCTCCGCGATCTGGCGCGAGAGCACGGTGGTGGCGTCCAGATGGGCGAAGGTGGTGGCGGGGGCCGGGTCGGTCAGGTCGTCGGCGGGCACGTAGATGGCCTGGACCGAGGTGATGGAACCCCGCTTCGTGGAGGTGATGCGCTCCTGTAGGTCCCCCATCTCGGTGGCGAGGGTGGGCTGGTAGCCCACCGCCGAGGGCATCCGGCCCAGCAGCGCCGACACCTCGCTCCCCGCCTGGGTGAAGCGGAAGATGTTGTCGATGAACAGGAGGACGTCCTGGCCCTCCTCATCGCGGAAGTACTCGGCCACCGTGAGGCCGCTGAGGCCCACCCGCAGGCGGGCGCCCGGGGGCTCTGTCATCTGGCCGTAGATGAGGGCGGCCTTGGGGAGCACGCCCGACTCCTTCATCTCGAGCCAGAGGTCGTTCCCCTCGCGGGTGCGCTCCCCCACCCCGCTGAAGACGCTCACCCCGCCGTGGTGGAGGGCCACGTTGTGGATGAGCTCCATGATGAGGACCGTCTTGCCCACCCCGGCGCCCCCGAAGAGGCCCGTCTTGCCGCCCTTGGTGTAGGGCTCCAGCAGGTCGATCACTTTCAGCCCGGTCTCGAACATCTCCACCCGGGTCCCCTGCTCCTCCAGCGAAGGGGCGGGACGGTGGATGGGGAAGCGCTTCGAGGCGCCCACAGGCCCCAGGTTGTCCACGGGCTCGCCGATCACGTTCAGGAGGCGCCCCAGCACCTCCTTCCCCACAGGCACCGAGATGGGCTCGCCCACATCCACGGCCTTCATCCCCCGCACAAGGCCGTCGGTGGGCTCCATGGAGACGCAGCGCACCGCGCTCTCGCCCAGGTGCTGGGCCACTTCCACCACCACCTCGTTGCGGCCCTCTCCGTCGCCCGCGGCGTCCCCCTTGAGGATGCGGACGGCGTTCTTGAGGGCGGGGAGCCTCCCCGCCCCGAACTCCACGTCCACCACCGGGCCGATGATCTGGATGACGCGTCCTTCTTTCATGGTCCACTCCCGAGCAAACTGGGCGGCAAACCCTTGAGCCCCCTCCTCACCCCCGCAGCGCCTCGGCGCCGCCCACGACCTCGATGATCTCCTTCGTGATGGCGGCCTGCCGCACGCGGTTGAAGGTGAGGGTGAGGCGGTAGATCATCTCCTCCGCGTTGCGGGTGGCGTTGTCCATGGCAGCCATGCGGGCGGCGAACTCGCTCGCCTCGGCGTCCAGCAGCGAGCGGTAGACCTGGACCAAGAGGTGGCGCGGCAGCAGCGCCGCCAGCACCCCCTCGGGGGAGGGCTCGTAGAGGTAGTCTATCCCGGGGGGCGCGCCCGCAGGGGGCCGCTCGCGCCCCTCGGGAGGGGCGAGGGGGAGAAGCTGGTCGAGGGTCACCTGCTGGCTCAGGAGGCTCCGGTAGCGGTTGTAGAGGACGTAGACCCGGTCCACCTCCCGGGCCAGGAAGGCCTCCATGGCGTCCTCCCCCAGGGTCTTGGCGAGGTCGTAGCCGAGCCTCCCGTACACCTCCGTGTGCTCCTGGCGGAGGGAGTAACCCCGCCGCCGGAGGAAATCGCGCCCCTTCTTGCCCACTACGCTGATCTGGGGGGCCTCGCCGCTCTCCCGGCCGTAGGCCCGCAGGAACTCCATCGCGCGGCGGTTCAGGTTCGTGTTGTAGGCCCCGCAGAGCCCCTTGTCCGAGGTGACGTGAAGGAGCAGAGCCCGCCCGCTTCCCCCCTCGCGCGGGTCCAGGAGGGGGTGGGCCTCGGCCGGGCAGCGGGTCGCCAGGTGGCCGATCACCTCCCAGGTGAGTTCGGAGTACGGGCGGGCCGCCAGGATGCGCTCCTGGCAACGGCGCACCTTGGCCGCCGCCACGAGCTTCATGGCGCGGGTGATCTGCTGGATGTTCTTGACGCTGCGGATGCGCCGCCGGATGTCGCGCAGCGTGGCCACCTCAGCCCATCCCCCTCAGAGCAACCCCCGCGCGCCCGCGAGCCGCCAGGCCGGGGCGAAGGGCGCCGCCCTCCCCCGGAACGGAGCCTCCGCGCGCTTGCGGGAGAGGTATTTCACTCGGCTGCGCCTAACTCGCCGCGGCGGGCAGGGCTTCCTTGAGCCGCTCGACGAAGCTCCCCTTGAACTCCTCGATGGCCCCCCGGAGCCTCCCTTCGAGCTCCTCGGTGAGCTCCTTTCTCTCGGCCAGCTCGCGCTCCACCTCGGGGTGGCGCGTCTCCACGAAGGTGTGGAACTCGCGCTCGAACTCCTGCACCCTAGCCACGGGGATGTCGTCGAGATAGCCGTTGGTCCCCACGTAGATGATCATCACCTGCCGCTCGACAGGCACGGGCCGGTACTGGCCCTGTTTGAGGATCTCCACCAGGCGCGCCCCCCGGTTGAGCTGCGCCTGGGTGGCGGGGTCAAGCTCGCTGCCGAACTGGACGAAGGCGGCCAGCTCGCGATACTGGGCGAGCTCGAGGCGGAGCCGGCCCGCCACGCGCTTCATGGCCTTGTTCTGGGCGGCTCCCCCCACCCGGCTCACCGAGAGGCCCACGTTGATGGCCGGCCGCACCCCCGAGTAGAAGAGGCCCGATTCCAGGTAGATCTGGCCGTCGGTGATGGAGATGACGTTCGTGGGGATGTAGGCCGCGACGTCGCCCTGTTGGGTCTCGATGATGGGCAGCGCCGTGAGGGAGCCCCCGCCGAACTCGCGGTTGAGCTTGGCCGCGCGCTCCAGCAGGCGGCTGTGGAGGTAGAAGACGTCCCCCGGGTAGGCCTCCCGGCCCGGCGGGCGGCGCAGCAGGAGGGAGAGCTGGCGGTAGGAGGCCGCCTGCTTCGAGAGGTCGTCGTAGATGACCACGGCGTGCATGCCGCGGTCGCGGAAGTACTCCCCCATGGCGCAGCCCGCATAGGGGGCGATGTACTGAAGGGGTGCGGGGTCGCTCGCGGTGGCCGAGACCACGATGGTGTAGTCCATGGCCCCGTATTCCTCGAGGGTGCGGATCACCTGGGCCACGGTGGAACGCTTCTGGCCAGTGGCGACGTAGATGCAGTGCACGTCCGTGTCGCGCTGGTTGATGATGGTGTCGATGGCAAGGGCCGTCTTGCCCGTCTGGCGGTCGCCGATGATGAGCTCCCGCTGGCCCCGGCCGATGGGGATCATGGAGTCGATGGGCTTGAGGCCGGTCTGGAGGGGCTCATTCACCGGGAGGCGGTCCACCACGCCCGGGGCGATGCGCTCGATGGGGGCGAAGGTTTCTGCCTCGATGGGGCCCTTGCCGTCGAGGGGCTGGCCGAGGCTGTTGACGACCCGGCCGAGCAGGGCCTTCCCCACCGGAACCTGGACGATCCGCCCCGTGCGCCGGACTTCATCCCCCTCCTTGATGTGGCTGTCATCACCCAGGAGGACGGCCCCCACGCTGTCCTCCTCAAGGTTGAGGGCCATGCCGTAGAGGTCGCCCGGGAAGGCCAGCAGCTCTCCCGCCATGGCCTTCTCGAGCCCATAGAGGCGGGCGATGCCGTCTCCCACCGAGACCACCTGGCCCACCTCGGCGAGCTCGAGCCCGGCCTCGAACCCCTCGATCTGCTGCTGGATGATCTGGCTGATCTCTTCCGCCCGGATCTCCATCGCTCCCCTCTCTCCCGCCTAGTCCGCCAGGAGCTTCTCCCGCAACACCTGGAGCTGGGTGCGCACGCTGCCGTCCATGACGGTGCTGTCCATCTGCACCACCAGGCCCCCGATGAGCTGCGGGTCCCGTGCCACCTGCAGGATGACCTCCTTCCCGGTGAGCCGCGCGAGCCGCTCCCGGAGGCGCGCCACCGCCCCCGGGTCGAGCTCGGCAGCCGCCCGCACCTCCGCGCGCACCCGCCCCCGCCGTTCATCTGCCCCCCTGCGGTAGAAGTGGGCCATGGCGGGCAGCTCCCGCACCCGACCCTTCTCGAGCACCAGCAGGAGGAAGCCGCGGACCAGTTGCGAGAGCCCCATCCGCTCCACCAGCGCCTCCAGGACGGCGCGCTTCGCCTCCGCGCGGAACTGCGGGTTGATGAGGAGCGCCCGCAGCTCGCCGTGGCCCTCCACCGCCCGGCTCACGCTCGCCAGCTCCTCCCCCGTCTCATCCAGTCGGCCCTGCGCCTCCGCCAGGGCGAGGAGCGCCTTGGCGTAGCGGCGGGCCACCTTGGCGCCGGTCACGTTTTCTCCCCCAGCCGGACCAGGTACTCCTCCACCAGGCGGCGCTGGTCGTCCGGCCCCAGGTTCTTAGAGAGCATCTCCTCGGCGAGCTGGATGGCGAGGGTGGCCGCCTGGGCCTGGAGCTGGGCCCGCGCCTTTTTCCCCTCCAGCTCGATGGCGGTGCGGGTCTGCTCGATGAGACGTTGGGCGGCCCTCTCGCTCTCCCGCACGAGCCGCTCCCGGAGCGCCTCCCGTTCCCGGGCCGCCTCGGCCCGCTGGGCTTCGAGCGCCCACTCGAGCTCCCCCACCCGGGCGCGCTGCTCCGCCAGGAGAGCCGCCGCCTCGCGGCGGGCCTGCTCCGCCTCGGCGATGGACCGCTCGATGCGCTCGCGCCTCTCCGCCATGTGCTGGCGGATGGGCTTCGCGAGCAGCATGTAGAGGAGGCCGGCGACCAGGAGGAAGTTGAGGACCTTCGCGCTCTCCTCGAACCAATCGACGGGCGCGCGGGCGACCTCCCCCCCCTCCTCCTCCTCGGCCGCCCCCGCGAGCCCCGCGAGGCACAGCGCCCCGGCAAGAAGAAGAGGGAAGAGCCACCGCCGGGCCCCCACCTCAGGCGACCTCCACCTCGCGGCCCGCGATGCGGCGGGCGATGGCGCGGGCGAGCCCCCGCGCCCGGCCCTTGAGATCCCTCTCCGCCAGAGCGGCATCCCGCGCGAGAGCGGCCCGGGCGGCCTCGAGCTCCCGGGCGGTCCCGGCCCGCACCTCCTCAAGCCGCCTCCGGCCTCCTTCGGCCAGCTCCTGGTGGATGGCCCCCAGGGCCTCGGCCGCCTCCTTGCGGTCGGCCGCCATGGCGAGCGCGTAGCGGTCCACCAGCGCCTGGGCCTCCTCGCGGTCGCGGCGGGCGACCTCCAGGTCGCCGCGGATCCTCCCCTCGCGCCCCTCCATCAGGGTCCGAAGGGGACGGTAGAGCAGGTAGTTGAGGATGATCAGGAGGAGAAGGAAGTTCGCCCACTGGATGAGGAAAGAAACGTCGAGCTGGAGCACC
>JBHIBR010000098.1:0-6908 GCA_046759145.1 Nitrospinota bacterium
GCCGGGAGCTGAGAGGCCTCGGGGAAAGGTTCCACGGGCTCAGGGCCCGGAGGGAGCGGGGAAGCTTCCTGGGATTCGGGCCGCGCTGGATGGCACGCCACGTGCGCCGGTGGGCCCGGGCCCTCGACCTCACCCCCGAACAGCGCCGCCAGCTCAATGCCCACAAGAACGACTACCTGAAGAAGGTGGCCCTCCTGCGGGGAGAACTCACGGTGCGCCGCATCGAGCTGCGCGAGGCACTGGGCGAGCCCAAGGCGTCCTTAAAGACCCTGGAGGAGAAGGTCCGGGCCCTGGAGGAGAAGCGCACGGCCATCCTGCTCGAGGGGGTGCGCATGCACAGGGCTATGCTGAACCTTCTCACTGAGGCCCAGAGGAAGAAGCTCGAGGAGCTCGCGGGGACGAACCTCCACTGAGGGCCCGCCGGGGCCGCCGCGGGCCCATCGGGGCCGCCGCGGCCGACGCCCGCCGGCCGGTCCCCCCGGACGGTCGGGATGCGAGCCCTTCGTTGCCTTTTGGCGACGCCCCGGGAGCACTTCCCCCCCTTGCCGCTTCCTGTCTAGCACGGTATCCTCCGACGAACGCGCGGGAGCTGGGTCCTCTGATCCTGTCCCGGGCTCCCATCGGTCCAACCAACAGATGACCGGAGGAGGCCGCCGCCGTCGGTGAGGGAAGTTGGCTGACACCCTTCTGATCGTCTTCTTTCCTTTCCTGGCCGCGGCCCTGATGCCCCTTGTGGAGCGGCTCCACAGGCAGGCCATCGCCTTCTACGCCCTGATCGCCCCCCTCCTCTGCCTCCTGAGCCTCATCCGCCTCTACGGCCGATGGTCGCCCCAGGCGGGGCGGTTGGGGGGGACGTTGCGCTATTCCCTCCCGTGGGTGGTCCCAGGGCCGCTGCCCGTCCAGCTCTCCTTCCTGGTGGACGGCCTGAGCCTGATGTGGGGCTTCCTGGTGGCGGGGATGGGCCTCCTCATCGTCCTCTACTCCCACTGGTACATGGCCCCCGGCCACCGGGCCGGTGCGGAATCCCCAACTCCGTCGGAGCCCCCGCTCGAGAGCGGGGCTCAACTGAGCGGGCTCCCCGCTCGGGGCCGCGTGGCCCCCGAGGAAGCCCTGGGCCGCTTCTACGGCTGGCTGCTAGCCTTCATGGGCTCGATGCTGGGCGTGGTGCTCGCCGACAACCTGGTGAGCCTCTTCGTCTTCTGGGAGCTCACGAGCCTCACCTCCTTCTTCCTCATCGGCTTCTGGTCCGAGCGGGAGGCTTCGAACTACGGCGCCACCAAGGCGGTCTTGATCACGGGCGGTGGAGGGTTGGCCCTGCTGGGCGGGTTCATCCTCCTGAACCAGGGGACGGGGAGCTGGGAGCTCTCGGAGCTGTTGGCCCACCCCCGGCCGGAGGCGGTGACGCCCTGGGTGTTCGCCCTGATCCTCCTGGGCGCCGCCACCAAGAGCGCCCAGCTCCCCTTCCACATCTGGCTCCCGAACGCCATGGAGGCGCCCACCCCCGTGAGCGCCTTCCTCCACTCGGCCACCATGGTGAAGGCGGGGATATACCTCCTCGCCCGCTTCTACCCCCTGATGGGTGGGCACCCCTGGTGGGGCTATGCGGTCCCGGCACTGGGGATGGCCACCATGATCGCGGGGGGGCTCCTGGCGCTGCGCGCCCACGACCTGAAGGCCATCCTGGCCTACAGCACGGTGAGCCAGCTGGGCCTCATCGTGACCTTCCTGGGCTGGGGGGGCGAGGCGGCCGTCCTCGGAGGGACGCTCCACCTCTTGAACCACGCCGCCGCCAAGGCGGGCCTCTTCATGTTGGTGGGCATCGTGGAGCACGAGACGGGGACGCGCGACGTGCGAGAGCTCGGGGGCCTGCGAAAGTCCATGCCCAGGACCCACCTCCTGGCCTTAGTGCTGGCGGCATCCCTCACGGGCATCCCTCCCCTGGGGGGGTTCCTGACCAAGGAGATGCTCTATGAGTCGAGCCTCCACACGGGGGGCGCCTGGCCTTACTGGACCCTCCTCGCGGGGTTCCTGACGGCCCTCTACCACTTGCGGCTGGTGGGCGTCCCCTTCTGGGAAGACAGGGGCGGGCGCCCACCGAAACACCCCCACGACCCACCCCGGGGGATGCTGCTCGCGCCCGCAGCTCTTGCGCTGCTGGCCATCCTGTTCGGCATTGCGCCCGGCCTCATCGAGGGGAGCATCGTCGAGCCCGCGGCGAGCGCTACCATGGGGTGGGGCCGGCCAGTGGAGGCGGACCTCGCCCTGTGGCACGGCTTCAACCTCCCGCTCCTGATGAGCGCCCTCACCCTCGCCCTGGGCGGTGCGGTCTACCTCCGCCTGGCGGCGGTGGAGGGAGCCGTGGGTGGTGCCGCCCGCGCCTGGGGGCGGGGACCCACCTTCAACCGCATCTACGACGGGACCATCCGCCTCGCGGTGCGCTACAGTTGGCCCTCCCTGCTCCTGGTCCAGCACGGTTTCCTGCGCCGCTACCTGGCATGGATGATCCTGGCCTTCCTGGTGCTCGTGGGGGTGATGGGGACACAGCTCGGCTGGCGGCTGGGGAGCCTGCCCGGCCCCCTCCGGGTGGGCTTCCTGCCCGCGGTCGTCTGCGTCCTCCTGTGGGGGGCGGCCTTCGCCACCGCCCTTTTCCGCCACCGCCTCTCGGCCATCCTGGCCCTGGGGCTCACGGGCTACCTGACGGCGGGCCTCTACCTTCTGCTCAAGGCGCCCGACCTGGCCCTCACCCAGATCATGATCGAATCGATGACCGTCATCCTCTTCCTGCTGGTCTTCTGGTTCCTCCCCGAGCTCCACCCCGCCCCCAACTCCACCCTCCGGAGAGCCCGGGACTGGGCAGTAGCGGGGGCCATGGGCGCGACGGTGACGGCCCTCACCGCGCTGGCCATGAACACGCGACACCTGGGCCTGGGCACCGTCGCCGACTACTTCATGCAGACCAGCTACCGCCTCGCCGGCTTCAAGAACGTGGTCAACGCCGTCATCGTGGACTACCGGGGCTACGACACCCTGGGGGAGATCACCGTGCTGGCCGTGGCGGGCGTGGCCATCTACGCCCTGATGCGGCTTGCGGGGGGTACCCCAGCGCGCCCGCGCTCCGGGGACCCCAGGCGACCTGTCGCCTGGGGAGCCCCGCGCGCGGGGGGCCCCGCGGGGAGGCGACCGTGCGCTCACTGATCTTCCAGACGGTGGCGCCCATCGCGCTCCACCTCATCCTGGTTTTCTCCGCCTTCCTCCTCTTCATGGGCCACAACCAACCCGGCGGGGGTTTCATCGCGGGGCTCATGACCTCGGTGGGGCTCATCCTCCAGTTCATGGCCTTCGGCCGGCGCTACGGCTTGGAGCGCTTCCCCTGGCCCTTCGACCGGGTCTACCCGCTCGGGCTGGCGGTCGCCGGAGGGGTGGGGCTCGCCGGCCTCGCCTTCGGGGCGTTCCTCAAGTCGCGCCAGTTCCACCTGACCCTCCCCCTCCTGGGCGGGGTGGAGGTGTTGACGGCTTTCTTGTTCGACGTGGGGGTGTACTTCGTGGTTGTCGGGATGACCATGGCCGTCCTCCTCCTCTTGAGCGAGCGATGAAGCCCGGCCGGTCCACCGAAAGTCGGTCCACCGAAAGAGGGGCGTGAGGCCGTGAGCTGGCTGGTATCCATCACGGTGGGGGTGCTCTTCACGACGGGGGTGTACCTCATCCTCCAGCGCAAGCTCCTCCAGCTCATCCTGGGGCTCTCGCTCCTGAGCCACGCGGCCAACCTCCTCATCGTCGCCTCGGGCTGGGTGCGCGACGGCTTCGCCCCCATCGTCCCTCCCACCGCCAGCGTGGACCCGACCCTCTACGTGGATCCCCTCCCCCAGGCCATGGTGCTCACGGCCATCGTCATCGGCTTCGGCGTCACGGCCTTCCTGCTCGTCCTGGCCGTGCAGGCGTACCGGCAGTTCGGCACGGACGACCTGGACCAGATGCGGAGGTCCCGGGGATGAGCGCCGTGGTGGTGCTCCCCGTGGTGGGCCCGCTGGGGGTGGCCATCGCCCTGCTGCTGCTGAGGCGCTCCCTGCGGCTGCAGCAGGCGGCGAGCCTCGGGGCGATGGTGGCCTACGTCGCCCTCGCCGCCCTCCTCCTCTCCCACACGGGCCGGGGGGCCATCTCCGTCCACAGGATGGGACTCTGGCCCTTCCCCTACGGGATCATCCTGGTGGCGGACGCCCTCTCCTCCACCATGCTGCTGCTGGCGGCCGTGGTGGTGGGGGCCTGCACCGTCTTCGCGTTCCACTACCTGGAGGAGTCCATGCGGCGGGAGGTGTTCTTCCCCCTGGTCCACTTCCTCCTGATGGGCATCAACGGCGCCTTCCTCACGGGCGACATCTTCAACCTCTTCGTCTTCTTCGAGGTGTTGCTGATATCGGCCTACGCGCTGCTCTCCTTCTACGGGAGCCTGGAGCAGTTGGAGATGGCCTTCAAGTACGTGGCCATCAACCTCATCGGCTCCACCCTCTTCCTCCTGGGGGTGGCCCTCCTCTACGCCCAGGTGGGGACGGTGAACATGGCCGACCTCTCGGAGAAGGTGGCCCGGCTGGGACCCCGGCCCCTGCTGGTGGTGACGGCCCTCATCTTCCTCATGGTCTTCAGCATCAAGGCGGCCATCTTCCCGATGCAGATCTGGCTGCCCTCGGCCCACTCCATCTCGCCCACCCCCATCGCCGCGATCCTGGCGGGGATCATGGTCAAGGTGGGCATCTACGCCATCCTCCGCTGCGCCACCCTCATCTTCCCGGGCCCCGTCCGCCAACTCGCCCCCCTCCTCTTGCTCCTGGCGGTCATCACCATCGCCTTCGGCGCCATAGGGGTGCTCCCCCAGCGGAACCTCAAGCGGGTGCTGGCTTACTCCACCATCAACCAGCTGGGATACATCCTCTTCGGGCTCTCCCTCCTCACCCCGGCGGGGGTGAGCGCGGCGCTCTTCGCCCTCATCAACCACGCCTTCATCAAGAGCTCCCTCCTCCTGGGAGCGGGCCTCACCCACGTGCTCACGGGCTCGGGGGAGCTGGACGAGATGGGCGGCCTCCAGGAGAGGGCGCCCGCGGCCTCCCTCCTGCTCTTGCTCGGGTTCCTGGCGCTGGCGGGCTTTCCCCCCATGAACGGCTTTTTCTCCAAACTCTTCCTGATCGCGGCGGGCTTCGGCGCGGGGGCCTACGTCGCCACGAGCCTCGCCCTGGGGCTCGGGCTGGTGACTCTCTACTACTGCTTCGTCACCTGGCAGCGCATCGCCTGGGGAACTCCGGTCGAGACCCGGCGGGCGCCGCTTGGGGTTTACCTGCCCGTGGCCTTCCTGGTTTCCTTCACCGTCCTCTTCAGCCTGGGCGCGGGGCCGCTCGCGGGGTTCACCGACCGGCTGGCGGCGGAGGTGCTGGAGCCCGCCCTTTACGTGGCGGCCGTCAAGGGGGCGGTGGGCCCCTGAGGGAGGAAAACCGATGCTCCTCGCCCTCACCGCCCTGATCCTCGCCCTCATCTGGGGCTTCCTCCGGGGGGGCGAGTTCGGCCCCGCGGATTTCTTCGCGGGGCTCCTGGTGGCCCTCGTGGTGCTGGCCGCGCTGCGTCGCACTTACGGTGAGCGGGTCTTCTTCGTCCGACTGCACCACGTCGCGGTCTACATCCCCCGTTTCCTGTGGCAGATGGTGTTGGCCAACCTCTGGGTGGCCCGGCTCGCCCTCCGGCCGCGGCTCTCGCTGCGCCCGGGCATCGTGGCTTTTCCCACGCGCGCCCGCAGCGACGTGGGCATCACCACCCTGGCCAACTCCATCACCCTCACCCCCGGCACCATGAGCGTGGACGTGAGCGAGGACCGCTCCACCATCTTCGTCCACACCATTGACATCGAGGACCCCGAGGGGGTGCGGGAGGGCATCCGGCGGGGGCTCGAGGACTACAGCACGCGGGCGGCGCCATGATCGGAGTGCTGACCGAGGCGATCATCGCCGTCGTGGGGGCCTCCATGGCCTTGTCCTTCTACCGCCTCGTGCGGGGGCCCTCCATCCCCGACCGGGTGGTGGGCGCCGACGCCGTGGTCACGAACCTCATGGGGCTCATCGTGCTCTTCACCATCGAGACTTCCTATCCGTTCTTCTTTGTAGCAGTCCTGGTGCTCGCCATCCTGGGGTTCGTGGGCACGGTGGCGTACGCGAAGTTCATCGAGAGGGGGAGCATCATTGAGTGAGATCCTGACGGCCCTCGGCCTCCTGGTGGGGGGTTTCTTCATGCTGGTGAGCGGCATCGGCCTCGTGCGCTTCCCCGACGTCTACTGCCGCCTCCACGCCCCCACCAAGGCGCAGACGCTGGGGATGATCGGCCTCCTCACCGCCGCCATCTTCCACTTCGAGAGAGCCGACGTGACGGCCCAGGCCGTCCTGGTCATCCTCTTCCTCTTCCTGACCGTCCCCACCGGGGCGCACCTCATCGCGCGGGCGGCCTACCGCTCGGGGGTGGGCCTCTGTGAGGAGACGATCGTGGACGACTACGGGCCGTACGTCCGCGAGGGGTCCGAGGGCGGAGCCGGCCTCCAGGGTCCGGGAAGGGGTGCCGCGGGCGGAGAGGCACCCTCTCCTCCCTCTCCCCCGGAGCCTTGAGCGCCCCCCAGCCCGGGTCGGGCCGAGCGCGCTCTCTGTACCTTCGACGGGAGGGTCTCCGCCTCCACGCCCTGGACTACCGTTCGGTGGACCGACGTTCGGTGGACCGAGGCGGGGAGGGCCTCCCGCCCCTCCTCTTCCTGCACGGGAGCGGCGCCCACGCGCGCTGGTGGGACCACATCGCGCCCCGCTTCTCGGACCTCTTCCGGGCGGTCGCCCTGGACCTCCGGGGCCACGGCGAGAGCGAGCGGTCGAAGGACTACAGCCTCGGGGCCT
>JBHIBR010000099.1:0-6861 GCA_046759145.1 Nitrospinota bacterium
AGCCGCAGCAGGTGCTTCCTCGCTTGGCAACCGCCCCTGTAACGGCCAGGCCCGATGAGCCCTAGCGCCGCGACCGATGCCGGGCGATTAGCCCGGCCGACACGACCCCGGGCATCTCGCCCGGCTCGCCCTCCAGGAACTCCCGGCAGGCGCGGGCGAGGTGGGCGGCCGTGAGGCCGCAGTCCTCCCGCTGGAGGGCGGGCGAGCCGTGCTCGATGAAGCGGTCGGGGAAACCCAGTCGGCGCAGGCGGAGGTCGGTCAGGCCGCGGTCTGCGAGGAGCTCGAGCACCGCGCTCCCGCACCCTCCGTCCAGGGAGTGCTCCTCCGCCGTCACGATGTGGCGAACCCGGGAGGCGACGCCCAGGATGAGCTCCTCATCGAGGGGCTTCACAAAGCGGAGGTTCACCACCGTCGCCCGGACGCCACCCTTCGCGAGCTCCTCGGCGGCCTCCAGGGCGATGGGGACCATGCTCCCGAGCGCCAGGAGGGCCACGTCCTCCCCCTCCCGGAGGACTTCCCCCTTCCCGATGGGGAGCGCGCGCAGCTCCTCGTCCAGGGGAACCCCCACCCCCGCCCCCCGCGGGTAGCGGACGGCGGCCGGGCCGGGATGGTAGAGGGCAGTCTTGAGCATGTGCTGGAGCTCGTTCTCGTCCTTGGGGGCCATGACCACCATGTTGGGCAGCGTGCGCAGGTAGGCGATGTCGTAGGCCCCCTGGTGGGTGGGGCCGTCGTCGCCCACCAGGCCCGCTCGGTCGATGGCGAAGGTGACGGGGACGGCGGTGAGACACACGTCGTGGACGATCTGGTCGTAGGCGCGCTGGAGGAAGGTGGAGTAGATGGCCGCCACGGGGCGCATGCCCGCCAGGGCAAGGCCCACGGCGAAGGTGACGGCGTGCTGCTCGCACATGGCCACGTCGAAGCAGCGCTCGGGGAACTCCTTCTGGAACTTCACCAGGCCTGTCCCCTCCAGCATGGCCGCGGTGATGGCCACCACCTTTTCGTCCTCGCGGGCGAGCTTCGAGAGGGCCCGCACGAAGACCTTGGTGTAGGCGGGGGGACCGGAGCCGGACTTGAGGAAGCGGCCCGTCTGGGGCTCGAACTTGCTTACCCCGTGGTAGGTCACCGGGTCTCCCTCGCTGAAGGGGTAGCCCTGGCCCTTGCGGGTGATCACGTGGACCAGGACGGGCCCCCGCATGCGCTTCACGTTGCGCAGCGTGGGGATGAGCAGGTCCAGCCGGTGGCCCGCCAGGGGGCCGACGTAACGGAAACCCAACTCCTCGAAGAGCATGCCCGGGACGATGAGGTTCTTGAGGGACTCCTCCACCCGCCGCATGAGCTCGGCCGCCTGCGCCCCGATCCCCGGGATTCCCGCCACCGCCCGGGCGGCCTGGCGGCGGAAGCGGTAGATCCGCTCCGCCCAGCGCCCGGTCATGATGCGGGCCAGGTAGGAGCTCATCGCCCCCACATTAGGGGAGATGCTCATGCGGTTGTCGTTCAGGATGACGATGAGGTCCTTCTTGAGGGCGCCCGCGTTGTTGAGCGCCTCCATGGCCATGCCCGAAGTGAGGGAGCCGTCGCCGATGATGGCGACCACCTTGTGGTCCTGCCCCTGGAAGTCGCGCGCAGTCGCAAAGCCCAGCGCAGCCGAGATCGAAGTCCCCCCGTGGGCCACGTTCAAGTGGTCGTACGGGCTCTCCCGTCGGTCGGGAAAGCCCGCGATGCCCCCCCACTGGCGCAGCGTGGGGAAGCGCTCGCGCCGGCCGGTGAGGATCTTGTGGGCATAGGCCTGGTGGCCCACGTCCCAGATGAGCTTGTCGCGGGGGGCGTCGAAGAGATAGTGCAAGGCGATCACCAGCTCCACCGCCCCGAGACTTGCCCCCAGGTGGCCCCCGTTCTTGGAAGTCACCTCGATGATCATCTGGCGCAGCTTCTCGGCGAGCTGCTCCAGCTCGGGGAGCTTGAGCCGCTTCAGGTCCTCGGGGCTATCGATCCGGTCCAGCAGCCCTGCCATCGGCCATTCGACCTCCCTCCCGTCCGCAAAGGCGGGACGGGCTCAACTCGGAACGCGCCTCAGCAGCGCCGGTGCACGATGTAACGGGCCAGAGCGGCCAGGGGCTCCTTCCTCGCCCCGAAGAGGGCGAGGTCCTCGATGGCCTCCTCCGCCAACCTCCGGGCCCGGCGCTTGGATTCCTCCAGCCCGAAGAGGGCAGGGAAGGTGGCCTTATCCTGCTTGCGGTCGGTGCCCGTGGCCTTCCCGAGGGCGACCGCGTCCCCCTCCACGTCGAGGATGTCGTCCACCACCTGAAAGGCCAGCCCCGCCCGCGCCCCGTAGCGACCGAGCGCCTCCACCTCCTCCTCACCTCCTCCCCCGAGGTGGCCTCCGCACCACACGGAGGCCCGGATGAGGGCGCCCGTCTTGCGCCAGTGGAGCTCCTCCAGGACCGCCAGGTCCAGGGACGAACCCGCCGAGTGGAGGTCCATCACCTGGCCCCCCACCATCCCGGCCGGCCCTGCCGCCCGGGCCAGCTCCCCCGCCGCGCGGCACGCCCGCTCCGCCCCGCAGCTCTCGACCAGCTGGGGCCGCATCAGGAGCTCGAAAGCGTAGCTCAGGAGGGCGTCTCCCGCCAGCACAGCCATGGCCTCCCCGAAGACTTTATGGCTCGTGGGCTTTCCCCTCCGCAGATCGTCGTCGTCCATGGAGGGGAGGTCATCGTGGATGAGGGAGTAGGTGTGCACGCACTCGGCCGCGCAGGCGGCGGGCATCACCGCTCCGGCATCGCCCCCGACCGCCTCGCAACCCGCCAGAAGGAGGATAGGCCTGAGCCTCTTCCCCCCCGCGAGGAGGCTGTAGCGCATAGCCCGGTAGATCTCCCCCGGACCCTCCCCCTCCTCGGGGAGGTAGCGCTGGAGGCTCTCCTCCACCCAGGCGGCCCGCTCGGCGAGGTATCGCTCGATGTCCAAGACGCCCGCTCTCTCCTCCTCCCCCTCCCCCGGCCCGAGGGATATTGCCCTAGAGCGCCCGCCCCTTAATCGGGCGACTCCTCCAGGTCCGCCCCCGCCTCTTCCGGGGGCCGAGCCCGGAGGCCTCCCGCCTCCTCAGTCAACACCTCCACGCGCCGTTCGGCCTCCTTGAGCTTTTCGCTGCAGAAGCGGGAGAGCTTCACCCCCTCCTCGAAGAGGGCGAGCGCCCCCTCCAGGGCGGTATCCCCCTCCTCGAGCTCCTGGACGATCTCCTCCAGGCGCGAGAGGGCCGCCTCGAAGCTCAGGGGTTCTTCCCTCTCCTTACGCGCAGCCATGAGAACCCTTCAAGGCGAAGTGGAGCGATGGACCTCTTCCACCCGGCAGCCCAGCTCCCCCCGGGCGAGGTGGAGGGAGACCTGCTCCCCCCGGCGGACCTGGGCGGCCTCCCGCACCAAGGTCCCCTCCGGCACCTTCCGGCAGATGGAATAGCCGCGCGCGAGCACGGCGAGGGGGGAGAGCCCCTCCAGTCGGGCCGCCCACTCCCGCAGTCGCTCCCCTCTCCGGCGAACCCCCTCCCGGGCCGCCTTCCCCAGAGCGGCGCGAGCCTCCTCCAGCCTCTCCCGCGCGCGGGCCACGCGCCCCCCGGGGCTCACGAGCAAGAGCTGGCGAGCGAGCGAGCGCTGACGCTCCCGGGCGAGGCGGAGGTGGTGGAGGGCCGAGCGAAGGAGCCGCTCCCAGAGCTCGTCCAGGTGCTGCGCCTCCTCTTCGAGCCTCGCGCGCGGCCGCGCGAAGGGCCGGGAGGCGAGGCAAGCCGAAAGACGCGCCCGCGCTTCCTCCAGACTCGCCCGGAAGGCCCCAAGGAGCCTGCGCTCCAGCCCCCGGAGCTGCTCCTCCCACTCCTCCCACGCTCGCACGGCCAGCTCGGCCGCCGCCGAGGGCGTCGGGGCCCTGAGGTCCGCGGCCAGGTCCGCCAGGGTGAAGTCAATCTCGTGGCCCACGGCCGAGATGATGGGCGTCTCGCACCCCGCGATGGCCCGCACCACCCCCTCTTCGTTGAAGGCCCACAGGTCCTCCCGGGAGCCGCCGCCCCGCCCCACGATGATGAGGTCGGCCACGCCCTCCTCATCGCAGCGGCGCACGGCCCGGGCGATCTCCTCGGCCGCCCCCTCTCCCTGGACGCGCGTGGGATAGATCAGGATGTGCACCCCCGGCCCCCTTCGGTGGAGCACCCTCGCCATGTCCCGCACGGCCGCCCCCGCGAGGGAGGTCACCAGGGCCACCCGCTCGGGGAAGGGCGGAAGGGGCCGCTTGCGGTCGGGGTCAAAGAGGCCCTCGGGGTCCAGCCGCGCCCGGAGCTGGCGCAGGGCGGCGTCCAGAGCCCCTTCGCCCCGGGGGCGCCGCGTCCGCACCCCGAGCTGGCCGCGCCCCTGCGGGGGGTAGAAGGTGACCCTCCCGCAGGTCAGGACCAGCATCCCCTCCTCGGGCTCGAAAGGCAGCAGCGCCCGCTCCCCCCGGAAGAGCACGCAAGCGAGCTGGGCGCGGGCGTCCTTGAGGGTGAAGTAGGCGTGGCCCGAGGCGGGAGTGCGCAGGCTCGACACCTCTCCCTCCACCCAGATGTCCGAGAAGGCGTCCTCCAGGCCCGCCTGGATGCGCCCGGCGAGCTCGCTCACGCTCAGCACCTCAGGCGCGAGCGCCTCGCTCAGGAGGTCCACCGTCATTCCAGCATCCTCACCGGCGGGGCCGGGCCCTCCCCCAACACCTGGGCCCGGAAGGCCCGCACCGTGTTCCGCATGAGCATCGCCACCGTCATGGGCCCCACGCCGCCGGGGACGGGGGTGATGTAGCTTGCCTTCTCCTTCACGGAGTCGAAATCCACATCCCCCACGAGCTTCCCGCCGATGCGGTTGATCCCCACGTCCACCACCGCCGCCCCCTCCTTCACCATATCCGCCTTGATGAAGCGGGGCACTCTCAGGGCGGCCACCAGGATGTCAGCCTGCCGGGCGAGGGCGGGCACGTCGTGGGTTTTGATGTGACAGAGGGTGACGGTGCAGCCTTCATAGAGGAGGAGGAGGGAAAGGGGGAGTCCCACAATCTTGCTGGAGCCCACGATGACGGCGTGCTTTCCCGCCATCTCCACATCGCTGCGGTGCAGCAGCTCCACCACCCCCGCCGGGGTGCAGGGGCGGAAAGTCCCGACGTTCAGGGCGAGCTTGCCAAAGTTGTCCGGATGGAAGACGTCCACGTCCTTCTCGGGGGCGATGGCGTGCAGCACCTCTTCTTCCCGGATGTGGGGCGGGAGGGGGAGCTGGATGAGGATGCCGTTCACGGCGGGGTCGCGGTTGAGGGAGGTCACCAGGCCCAGCAGGTGCTCCTCGCTGACGGTCCCGGGCAGGTGGTGGTCGAAGGTGCGGATGCCCAGCTCCTGGCAGGCGCGCTCCTTGTTCCGCACGTAGACTTCTGAGGCGGGGTCGTCCCCCACCAGCACCACCCCGAGCCCCGGGGGCCGGCTGATGCGATGGGTGAGGTCGCACACCTCCTCCTTGAGCTCCTCCATCACCTCCTGGGCGATGGGCTTGCCCCGCAGGATGGTGGCGGTGGTCTGACCCATGGACCCTGGCTCCACCCCGCCTCGGCGGGGAGCGAGATCCCTCATTCTTCTGTACCCCCAGCTCTCAACGGGGGCCCGGACGAAGAGGGCATTCGGCAGCGGGCCCCTGCCCGCCTCGGCGGGGAGCGAGACCCCTCATTCTACCAGCCCCCGCTCTTAAGGGGGGCCCGGGCGCACAACTCTGGCCGGAAAGGACGGGGGCCCTCCCCCCTCAGGCCAGGACGCGGCCGTCCTGGACGACCACCTGGTCATCCACGTACACGGTGGGCCGGGCAAAGACGATGTCCACGTGGAGGGGACTCACCACCTTTCCCCCGATGGAGCCGCTGTCGCCCACCGCCACGTGGCAGGTACCCCAGGTTTTCTTCCCCTCCCGGATGCTGGCGTAAGGGCGGCAGGCGGGGTTGGTCCCCAGGGCGAACTCGGCGAGGTTCTTGGCAGTTTCGCCATTTTCCTCCAGCACTCGCCAAAAGCGCTCCGCCCCGGGGCTTCCCGCCATGGAGACGACCTTCCCGGCGCGGACCTCGATGCGGCCGAAGGGCTCCCGCAGCACCCCCAGGTCCTTGCGCTCGATACAGAAGGGGTCCACCAGCACCCCCTCGGCCGTGCCCTCCAGGGGGGAGACGGCCGCTTCGCCATCCGGGATGGCGGCGAAGGTGCCCTTCTCCGTGGCCAGTCCGAACAGGGGAAAGCAGGTGCGCCCTTCGACCGAAAGCCGGAAATCGCTCCCCTTCGGAGTAGTGAAGCGCACGCTGCGGGCCCTGGTGATCAGGTCCGCGAGGCGCTCGCTCAACCGGCGGACCTCGGCGTAGTCCGCCATGGCCCCGCCCTCCGTCATCATGTCCTCTTGGAAGCCCCACATCTCGAGTATGCGGGCCCCGTCCTTCATGGCGGCGCGGGCGGTGTCGGTGTGGATGGTGGCGAAGCTGGTCTGGAGGATCACCACATCCGAAGCCGCCATGGCGGCCCCCACGTGGCGCGGGGGGTCGATCCCGCCCATCTTGTGGGGGGGCATGTGCATGATGGAGAGAACCGCCCCCGCGCCCGCAATGGCGTGGGCCAGGGCCTCGGTGATGGTGGGGGGCCGGTCGGAGTCAGTGACGAGGAGTACGTGCTCCCCAGGCTGGATGACCACCACCTGCTCCACTAGCCGGCGGGCGGTCGCGGCCATGTTGTATTTCACCACTTCAGGCCCTCCGCCCGGGGGCAGGCAGCCTCGCCCTACCCCATTGTGCTAGGATGAACTCGCGCCCTCCAACGCGCGCGCATTATACGGACCGCCGGGAGGA
>JBHIBR010000100.1:0-6797 GCA_046759145.1 Nitrospinota bacterium
TATGACTCTATCCGGCTCCTTGGCCTCTTTGAGCGCTCGTTCAGATGTCTGCAGGAGTGGCGCCTCCCGGTCGAAACCCACAGGCGAGGGCTTCAGCTCGACGAACCAGAACGACCGCGGCACAATGGTGGCGCCCTCCTTGAACCGTTTCTTGTAATAACTCGCTTCGAGAGCGCGCCGTCGCCTTCCCGTCGCCCAGTAAGAACGGGCACCCACTTTATGCAACGAGAGACTGATTTCCTCCCCCACAAGGAGTTTCTGGGCTTCATCCAGCGAGGCATTTCGACGGTCGCGGCCAAGGCCCCCCGAGAGCTTCTCCCCGGCGAGGGGATACGGAACCTTTCCCTTCTCCGCCCTGTGGGCGAAAAGCACGCAAGCGGGCACGTTGAAGAGGGGCTCGACCTCCTCCAGGTCCCAAACGCGCACAACAGCGAGGCCCACCGCCTGAAAGCCCCCTTCACGGAAGACATGGTGCTGGTCTGCGGTGAAGACGCTCCGGGGCATCACAAAGGCGATGGCGCCATCTCGTTTGAGATACAGATGAGCCGCCCGTAAGAAGAAGAGGGTGGCGAGCTCCATGTGGGTGATGAGGTACCCAGCTCCCTTTACTAAGGCATAGGTCCTGGTGATTTGGGTTTTTAGGAAGCTCTGGTAGTCAAGCTGGTCCACGTATCGGTAGGAGAGCCAGGGAGGATTGCCCACCACCAGATCGAACTTCTTCATCAGGGAAAGGGGCTTGTAGATGTTCTTCAGGACGAATGACCAGATGGTGTCGCGGTTCTTCTCAATGAGGCTCTTGAGTGCAGAGCACAAACCGTAAAGGGTCTGGACCGTCCCGGAATCCTCGGCCCACTCCAAATTGCGAGAACGGAGAAAACTTTCGAATGCTGCCCGCTGCATGGGCTTCCCCACGTGTTCAGAAGCAAATTCGCGGGCCGTCTCGATGGCTTCGTCGTATTGCGGTGGATTTTCCACTAGCTTCCGGGGGAGGAAAACCTCTTTACCGTCAATGGATTCCCGGTAATCTGCGCGGGGAGAGTCGGCCCAGGGTTCGGGCGGCTTCAAGGTGTTTGCCAGGTAGACGGGGATGCTGATCCTGCCTCTCAGCCTCTTGAGCAGATCCCCCAGGGCCAATATGTAGCTTGTTTTGGCGATGATGACTGCAAGGGGGTGGATGTCCACACCCACGACCCCCTCCAGGATCTGCCCCAGGGTCCGATTAGAGTCCCCCAGCTTGGCTCTTTTCTCCTTGATGGCCTGGTAAAGAAAAGTGCCCGACCCGCAAGCAGGATCGAGCAGCGAGCGTCCCGGCTCATCCTTCAAGACCTCCCGAATCATGCGATGGGCAAGCCAGTCGGGGGTGTAAAACTCCCCCAGATCATGGCGGGTCTTGGGGTCCACAAGCTCCTGGTATAGGGATTTCAGGATGTCCTCGGAGAGCTGCCGGAGGTTGTAGTTGGAAAGCAGGCTCAGCAGTAGGCGCGCTGCCTGGATGCCTTCCCTTTCTGCGCCGGGGCGCACCAACCAGGAGAAGAAATCCTCCTCCAGAAAGTTTTCGATGCCCTGGTCCTTGAAGAACTGGCCCTCTAGCACTTTCACGATGTCTTCATTGGTGGGCCTACCCCTTGGTTCTCCAATCCGCTGCCAGACCATGAGCTTCGCGAGGCTGGCGAGGTAGGTGTGGCGGATGAAGAGATCATCTTCCCCGACCGCGCTGCCATAGACGATCCGCAAGTATTTGTCCCAGCTTTCATAGAAGACAGAAAACCCTGAGTCTGCCCCCAGGCTCCTCCAAAGAGCCAGGAGATTTTGCGCCGTCACCTGAAACGCGTGGCTCTCGGGGCCAAAGTCACGGACAAACCCCTCGGTTGTGGGAGCAAGGATTTCTTTGCGGAGGTAGTATCGGTCAACCCAGAAATAGACCTCATGGGGCTCAAGGTCCGCCCAGTCCACCTTCTCCAGCAGATGAAGGTGAATGTGGTCTGGCTCAATTTCCCCGTTTGCTTTCTCTGCCAGGGAAGGCGAATAGACGCGGAAGAACCGACCATCTGTGGCAATGCAAAGGTAGGGCCTGCGGCGCTCTTGAGCTTCTTCCGACCAGAGGGCCGCGACATACTTCTTGAGTTGCCCCTCCGCCTCTGCCTGGCTTCGGCGAAGATCGCGCTCGAACTCGATAACCAGGTTGTCGAAGAGGTTGTCCACGCTGCCTCTCCGGACTCGGTCTTTCTCCTTCAGCCGAAGATGTTTTTCGATCCCTGAGACGTATTGCTCAATGAAGCTAGGCTCTTCCCCAAACAGTTCTTGAAGCAGTGCCCCGAACCGGTGAGACTTGGCGGACTCGGTGTTTAAAGTCGAGATATCTCGCAGGTAGGCCGGGACGGCCGAATTCCACCTCCCCTCCCGCACCTCAGGCACGCGGGCGGCTTTTTCGCGCAGCTTCGTGCGCTTAGTCACTGGAACTCAGGTCCTTTGCCAGGCGGCGCGCTATCTCGAATGCAGCGGCGATCCGAATGATTTTTACGTCAGAGAGGCCCTTGAAGTCGAGGAATTTTTCAAGTGGCTGATTCGCCATGCCGTAGAAGGAGCCGTAAGTGCGGAGGATTTCTTCGGCAATGGCTAGGGCGGATTTCCCCTTAATCCCGGTGGATATCAAGACCGCCAGCAGCTCTGCGTCCGAGAGGGCGGACGCCCCCTTCTCCCTCAGCTTCCCGCCCGGGTGTTTCCACGACTCCAAGGGCGAGTTTCTCCCCTCACAGCCCCAGCAGGTTGCGGGCGATGACGAGGCGCTGGATCTGGTTGGTACCCTCTACGATCTGGAGCTGTTTGGCGTCGCGCATGAAGCGCTCGAGCGGGTGGTCCTTCATGTAGCCCGCCCCGCCGAGCACCTGGATGGCGTCCACGGCCACCCGCATGGCGTTATCCGCGGCGAAGCATTTCGCCATGGAGGAGAGGTGGGCGTGCTCTCTCCCGATGAGGCCCTCATCCACCCCGGCGGCCGCCCGGTAGACGAGGAGCCGCGCGGCTTCCGTCCCGAGGGCCATGTCGGCCAGCATGAACTGGATGGCCTGAAGGTTCGCGATGGCCCCCCCGAAGGCCTCCCGCTCGCGGGCGTAGCGAAGGGCGTAGTCCAGGCACCCCTGGGCGAGGCCCACCCCGCGCGCGCCCACGGCGGGCCGCACCTGGTTGAAGCCCCGCATGGCGAGGTGGAAGCCGCGGTTGAGCTCCCCCACCACGCTCTCCGCAGGCACGCGGCAGCCCTCATAGAAGAGCTCCACGCTCGGCACCCCCCGCATCCCCATCTTCCGCTCTTGGCGTCCGATGCGGAAGCCGGGCGCATCGAGGGGCACGAGGAAGAAGCTGATCCCCCGCGTCCCCGCCCCCGGGTCGGTCTTGGCGGCGGTGAGCACGAAGTCGGCGTAGGGGGGGCCTGTGCAGAAGCATTTCTGGCCATTGAGGACCCAGCCGTCCCCCTCCCGGGCGGCGCGGGTGCGGATGTTGGCCGCGTCTGAGCCCGCGTGGGGCTCGGTGAGGGCGAAGGCGCCCCGCACCTCCCCCCGCGCCAGGGCGGGCAGGTGGCGGCCCTTGAGCTCCGCGCTCCCCCCCAGCGCGATGGGGCGGCTCGCGAGCATGGTGAGGACGATGAGGAGGGCGCTGTTGGAGCAGACGCGAGCGATCTCCTCGATGGCCACGCACCCGCCCAGGAAGCCTAGCCCTCCGCCCCCCACCCCCTCGGGCAGGAAGATGCCCAGGAGATGCGCCTCCCGCAGGAGGGCGAAGATGTCCTCGGGGTACTCCTCGCGCTCATCCACTTCGGCCGCCCGGGGGGCGATGCGGCTCTCGGCGAGCTCCCGCACCATGGTGCGCAGCATCCGGTGCGTCTCGCTCAGCTCGAACTCCATGGGGACCTCGCGGCCTGGGTCGCGCGCGGAGTCCCAGCCTGCCCGAGGGGAAGGGGGAAGTCAACCGCAGGGCAGGGCCGGCCCCCTCGGCCGGGCGATTGACAGCCCCGGCCTTCTCTGCTAGGGAGGGGCGGAACCTGCGGTCAGAAGAGACAGTTCGGGGCGCGGGCGGCAGCTCGGGTGTGCCTGCGTCCGGAGGGAGGGGAGCAAGCCATGCGCGGACTTGTGCGATGGGGAGGGAGCTTGTGGGGCTCCCCAAGCGGCAGGCCGCTTGGGGTCCCCCTGTGGGGGGTCGTCCTCGTGACATTGGCGGCGGCTTCCCCCGCCTTCGGCCAGGAGGCCCCCGCCAAGGTGGACGGCGCGGACACGGCCTGGCTCCTGGCATCTTCGGCCCTGGTGATGCTCATGACGCCGGGCCTCGCCATCTTCTACGCGGGGATGGTGCGCCGCAAGAACGTCCTCTCGACCCTGATGCACTGCATCTTCATCTTGGGCCTGGTGACGGTGCAGTGGGTGGTGCTGGGCTACTCGCTGGCTTTCGGGCCGGACGTGGGAGGGGTGGTGGGGAGCCTCCGCTGGGCGTTCCTGAGCGGAGTGGGACTGGAGCCCAGTGGGTACGCCGAGACGGTGCCCCATTTCGCCTTCATGGTGTTCCAGCTCATGTTCGCCATCATCACGCCCGCCCTCATCGCCGGGGCCTTTGCCGAGAGGTTGCGATTCTCCAGCTTCGCCGTCTTCACTCTCCTGTGGGCGACCCTCGTGTACGACCCCATCGCCCACTGGGTGTGGGGGGCGGGGGGCTGGCTGGCCGAGTTGGGGGCGCTGGACTTCGCCGGCGGAACCGTCGTGCACCTGAGCTCGGGCATCTCGGCCCTGGCCTTCGCGCTGGTGCTGGGCCGCCGGATCGGCTACCCCCACGAGCCCATGCCGCCCCACAACCTCCCCATCACGGTGCTCGGGGCGAGCCTCCTGTGGTTCGGCTGGTATGGGTTCAACGCAGGAAGCGCCCTCACCTCGGGGGCCCTCTCGACGCTCGCCTTCACCACCACCCACATCGCGGCGGCGGCGGCCGCCTTCGCCTGGGGCGTGGCGGAGTGGGCGGTCCACGGCAAGCCCAGCATGCTGGGTGTCGCCTCGGGCATCGTGGCGGGCCTGGTGGCCATCACGCCGGCCGCTGGCTTCGTGGGCCCCATCGCGGCGCTGATCATCGGCATCGCGGCAGGGCTGGTGTGCTACGCCGCCTGCCGGGCCAAGCGGCGCTTCGGATACGATGATGCCCTCGACGTCTTCGGCATCCACGCGGTGGGGGGAGCGCTCGGCGCGCTCGCAACAGGCCTCTTCGCCAGCACGTTGTGGAACCCCGGAGGGGCGGATGGCCTCTTTTTTGGCAACCCGGCCCAGTTCGGCCTCCAGCTCGTGGCCGTGGTGGCGACGGGCCTCTACGCCTTCGTGGTGAGCTGGATCCTGCTCAAGGTGATCGACGCCACCATGGGCCTGCGGGTGAGCGCCGAGGAGGAGGTGGGGGGGCTGGACCTGGCCCTCCACGGGGAGACGGGCTACAACCTCTGAGGGCTACGGACCCGCTTCGGGCCCTTTGATACCCGTGGGTGGGTGCGTAAGCCGCCCTTGGGGAGTCCCCTAAAAAGCCACCGGCTCTTTGAACTCCCCAAACACCTCGCGTAGCGTGTTCGTCATCTCCCCCAGGGTGGCGTAGCTCTCGACCGCCTCCAGGATGGGGCCCATCAGGTTCTGAGTGCCCCGGGCGGCTTCTCCGAGCCTCCGGAGGGCGGCCTCGGCGCGGCGCTCATCCCTTCCCTCCTGCACCGCCCGGAGGCGCGCGAGCTGGCGGTCCACGCCCTGAGGGTCGGGGCGGAAGATGGCGAAATTCCGCCGGGGGGCGCCAGTGTATTTGTTCACGCCCACCACCACCCTCTCCCCCGCGTCCACCTGCTTCTGGGCGCGGTAGGCGGACTCGGCGATGCGGCGCTGGATCTCCCCCGCCTCGATGGCCCGGACCATCCCTCCGCGGTCCTCCACCTCGCGGATGAGCTGGGCGATGGCCTCCTCCATCCGGGCGGTGAGGTTTTCGACGAAGTAGGAGCCCCCCAGGGGGTCGGCCGTGGCGGGCACGCCCGTCTCGTGGGCGAGGACCTGCTGGGTGCGGAGCGCCAGGAGGGCCGACTCCTCGGTGGGGAGGGCGAGGGCCTCGTCCCAGGCGCAGGTGAAGATGGTCTGGGTGCCCCCCAGCACCGAGGCCAGCGCCTCGTAGGCGACCCGGACGATGTTGTTCTCGGGCTCGATGGCGGTGAGGGTGCTCCCCCCGCACACCACCCCGAAGCGGAACCGCCACGAGCGCGGGTCCTTGGCGCCGAAGCGTTCCCGCATCAGTTTTGCCCAGAGCTTGCGCATGGCGCGGTATTTGGCGACCTCCTCGAAGAAGTCGCTGTGGGTGTAGAAGTAGAAGCTGATCCGGGGGGCGAAGTCGTCCACCCGCAGGCCCCGGGCGAGGGCGCACTCCACATAAGTGATGGCGTCGGCCAGGGTGAAGGCGGCCTCCTGGACCGCCGTCGCGCCCGCGTCGCGGAAGTGGGCCCCCGCCACGCTGATGGGGTTGAAGCGCGGGACCTCCCGCATGGCGTACTCCAGCGTATCCACGATGAGCCGCAGCGAGGGCTCGGCGGGGAAGATCCACGTGCCCCGGGCCACGTACTCCTTCAGGATGTCGTTCTGGGTGGTACCGCGCAGCTCTGCCGGCGCGGCACCCTGTTTCTTGCCCACCGCCACGTACATGGCGAGGAGGATGGCGGCCGTGGCGTTGATGGTGAAGGAGGTGCTCACCCGCCCGAGGGGGATGCCGCGGAAGAGGGTCTCCATGTCGTCGAGGGTGTCGATGGCCAC
>JBHIBR010000101.1:0-6770 GCA_046759145.1 Nitrospinota bacterium
GGACCGTGGCGGAATTATAGCGTCTTCAGGCAGGTTTTGGGATAACTTCTAGGAACTTTTTATGTTTTGTCAAACCCATCTCCGCCCCACCGTAGAAGGGGCGTCTTTGACCTACGTCAAAAAAGAAACCTTCCGGGCTTAAGAGGGTTTCGGGGCTTCAGGCCAGGCCCTCCTCGACCCGGGCGAGGCATCCCGGCGAGCGGGGCAGATAGATATGCCGGCGGCTACCGCCGGCGGTATCGGTGGAGCCTCTGCTGAAGGAGAGGGAGACAAAGCTTCCCCTTGGTCACCGGGAGGGCCAAAGGGCGGCGACGAACCCCAGACCGTGCGGCTCAAATTTGCAAAAAAATTCGGCCTGAAGCTCACCTTTCGGCCTTCACGCTACCCAGCCCGGACTTTAACCCAAAAAAATCAAGAAATCACTCCTTGGAAAGGGGTCCAAGCAGGCGGAATCAATGCCCTGCCGGCCGGCCGCTTCCCATAGCCAAGGTAGACATCTGGCCCTTTTTCTGATAGATTTTTGTTAAGCTTTTCAGTGCTGCATAGACAATCGCCAAAGAGGGCTCCCCCGCTATCCCCGTTCTTGGAAGGGCAATGCCATGGCCGAAAAGGTTCCGATTCCAGATCTGGACGTTGCGGGCCTCCGGGAGGCGATCCGCGAAGAGTACGCAGAGGTGGCGAAGCATCCCGACAAAGGCTTCCACTTCCACACGGGAAGGCCGCTGGCGAAACTGCTCGGCTATCCCGACTCCTGGCTTCAAACCCTTCCCGAGAGCGCCGTCGAATCGTTGGCGGGAACCGGCAACCCGTTTGCCTTGGGCGAGATCCGACCCGGCGAGCGCGTCGTGGACGTCGGCTGCGGCGCTGGCTTCGACAGCTTCCTCGCGGCGGGCTTCGTCGGACCTTCCGGCCACGTCATCGGGGTGGAGATGACGCCGGAGATGCTCCGTAAGGCGCGCGACGCGGCCTCCGAGAGGGGTCTTGCGCACCTGGAGTTCAAAGAGGGCTTCGCCGAGGAACTGCCCATTCCGGACGGATGGGCCGATGTCGTCATCTCCAACGGCGTGGCCAATCTTTGCCCGGACAAGCCCCGCGTGTTCTCGGAAATGCACCGAGTGCTCAAGCCGGGGGGACGGATCCAGATCGCCGACATCCTGGTGCAAAAACCGGTTCCCGAGGCAGCCAAGCAGCAGGTCGACCTCTGGACGGGGTGAATCGCCGGGGCTCTGCTGGAGGCAGAGCTTGAGGCGGTCGTCACCGGGGCCGGCTTCGAGGGTTTCGAGATCACTTGGCGGAAGGACGTGTTCAGCGGAGCGCCGCAAGCCTCAAGCTCCGCCGCATTCGGCACCTTGGGCATCAACTTCTGTGCCCGCAAGCCAGCTTGAACCTAGAACGCGACAGGTTTGGCTGCTAACTGCCGGGGAGGCGCACGATGCGATGCCCAGCCTGTCAACACGAAAACCGAGAGGGAGCCCTCTTCTGCGAGCAGTGCGGCGCCCGGCTCGAGAGAGCCTGCCCGCACTGCGGCGACGCCGTGCGGCCGGGCGCCCGCTTCTGCGACCGCTGCGGAGGACCGCTCGAGTCTCCCGGCCCCGGGCCCCTCGAACCCTCACCGCTGGGGGCGCGGGCAGAGGCCCTGGCCAGCCGGATCCCCAGCTACACCCCGAAATACCTCGTCGAAAAGGTGCTGACCACCCGCAGCGCCATCGAGGGGGAGCGCAAACAGGTGACCGTCCTGTTCGCGGATGTGTGCGGCTTCACGGGGATCTCGGAGGCCCTGGACCCCGAAGAGGTCCATCGCCTCATGGACTGCTGTTTCGAGATTCTTATGCGCGAGATCCACCGCTTCGAGGGGACCATCAACCAGTTCACCGGCGACGGGGTCATGGCGCTCTTCGGCGCGCCCATCGCCCACGAGGACGCCCCTCAGCGCGCGATCCGGGCGGCCCTGGCGATTCAGGAGGCGCTGCGCGCCCACGGCGAGGAGGTCCGAAGCGAGCAGGGCGTGAGCCTCCAGATGCGCATCGGCATCAACACGGGGACCGTGGTGGTGGGCAAGATCGGCGACGACCTGCGGATGGACTACACGGCGGCGGGGGACACCACGAACCTGGCCGCCCGCCTGCAGGCCATGGCCGAGCCGGGCACGGTGCTGGTGAGCGAACACACGCATCGGCTGACGAAGGACTTCTTCGAATTCTCCCACCTGGGCCCCGTCCACGTGAAGGGGAAGAGCTATCCGGAGGCCGTCTACCGGGCGCTCCGGCCCAAGGCCGTCCACTCGCGCATGGACGTGGCCGCGAGGCGCGGGCTCACGCCCCTGGTCGCCCGGCACGCGGAGCTCGACCACTTGATGGCCTCCTTCGCCAAGGCCAAGGACGGCCACGGCCAGGTCGTCTCGCTGGTGGGCGAGGCGGGCGTGGGCAAATCCCGGCTGGCGTATGAGTTCAAAGGGCGCCTCCGCGGCGAGGACATCACCCTCTGGGAGGCTTACTGCCCCTCCTACGGCCAAGCCATCCCCTATCTGCCCATCGCCCAGATCGTCAAGAAATACTGCGGCATCGAGGAAGGGGACGACGAATCCAAGATCCGGCAGAAGGTGGGCGCGACTTGAAGCCCCTGGCTTTCGCGGGGTCTCCGCGAAGGGGCGGACCTGACAGCCAGCCTCGAGATGGTCATCGAATACCTCAGCAGCATCCTCTCCATCCGGGTGAAGGACGAGCTGTTGCGGGGCATCAGTCTGGAGGAGCGCCGGCGGCAGATCTTCGAGTCGCTGAAGGCCATGTTCGTGGGCGAGAGCCAGCGGAAACCCGTGGTGGCCATCCTGGAGGACATCCACTGGATCGACCGAACCACGGAAGAGTTCCTGCTCTACCTGAGCCCGAGCGTGCCCAAGAACCCGATCATGATCCTGGCCCTGCACCGCCCAGAGTACAGGTGCCCGTGGGCGACCAGCTCGTCCTACCTCCGGGTGCCCGTCGAGCCCCTCTCCCGCCCAGAGAGCGAGGAGATGCTCCATCACATGCTGCGGGTCCAGGCAGTGGCCCAGGAGGTGAAGGAGCTAGTCCAGAGCAAGGCCGAGGGGAATCCGTTCTTTCTGGAGGAACTCGTCCTGGAGTTGCTGGAGGCCGGCTGGGTCCGCGCAGAAGGGGACGTGTGCCGGCTGGTGGGCGAGGGGGCCGAGGCTCACGTGCCCGCCACGGTCCAGGACGTCATCATGGCTCGCATCGACCGGCTGGAGGAGTCTCCGAAGCGCACCCTCCAGTTGGCCGCCGTCATCGGCCACGAATTCGCCTTCGCCATCCTGGAGAAGATCGCCAAGCCGTCTCACACGCTGGGCCCGGCGCTCCAGGCCCTCCAGCAATCGGAGCTGATCGCCGAGAAGAGCCTCTTCCCGGAGCTGGAATACATGTTCAAGCACGCCCTCACCCAGAACGTGGCCTACAACAGCCTCCTGCTCAGGCGGCGCCGCGAGCTCCACGCCCGCATCGCCGCAGCCATCGAAGAGCTCAAGCGCCACACTCTGGAAGAGCACCTCGAGATGCTGGCCTATCACTACAAAAACGGCGACCGGCCCGAGAAGGCCTTCGAATTCCTGGCCCGGGCGGGAGAGAAGGCGATGGAGCTGTCCTCCGCGGAAGTGGCGAAGACCTACTTCGCCGAGGCCCTGGCGGTCGCTTCCGACCTGGCCCCCTCGGAAGCCGCCCGAGCCCGGGAGCAGGAACTGAGGGTGCGGCTGCAGGAGATCGGCGCCTAGTCCGGCAGGCCCCATCTCCAGCCTGGCACGGGGCCGACTCGACGCCGAAAAGGCCGCCGCCACCGAAGATCTGACCGATAGAGGGGACTCGATGCCCGCCGAGTCTTCGGAACCTTTCTCACCCTAATTGCCCCTCACAAGGACACCAGTTAGCTGGCAGGAGCGGGCCTCCCTTTGCACCGGGATGAGGCTCATCGCCTGGACCTTTCACACGGACGACGCCTTCGCCCGAGAGAGGGAAGGCCCAGAACGTGGTGACCTAGGGGCCCGGCCGGGGGCCTCATGCTGCTTTTGCCAAGCCTGTTTCAAGCCAGGGCCAGGCGCTGCCGGGGCGAAAGAGCCTCCCCCCCTAGCGCACCCGGATGGTGGTCGAGGCGCTCACGGGCCAGTTGGTAGAGGCGAGCCGCCCCCGGAGGATGTAGCGACCCCCCTTGGGCGGGGCGGGGACGGTGGCGTTGTAGCGGAGCGCGCCGGGATCTGGTTTCAGGACCTGCTCCCCAATCACCTGGAGGAAGAAGCGCCCCTGGGACCAGCGCCATACCTCCTGCCCGGCTGCATCCTCGAGGGTGAGGTCGAAGCGCTGGCTCGTCGGAAAGGTGAGCCGCACCGCCTCGCGGGTCCGGTTGGTGACCTCCAGGGTGACCTGGATCGGCTCACCGGGGGCGTAGGCCTCCCTGCTGACCCGGAGGGCCAGGACCACCTCCGGGCTGGCCGCAGCGGCAGATTGCGCGCCTTTTCCCGCAAAAGCCATTGCTGAGAAGACACCGACACCGATGAAAGCGGCGACAATCGGAGTAACGCTCCGGTTTCTCATGAGCCCTGCTCCTGATGCGAAAGATCGCGTGCGCTGCACCGCCAAATCCGCTCCCTCAGTTTACCCCATCACCCCAGAGGGGGTCGAATTGCCACCGCTGTCCATGCCCTTTTCCCATCGGGATGGCCCGAGAAATGGAAAAAGGCGACGGGAGGATAACCACCCGCCGCCCTTCTTTACTTCTTCGCCGTCACCGAGGCTTCGAAATTACAAGCCCCTCACATTAAGAAGTGGCTCCGGGTAGCCGGTGAGGGGGATACCAAAGATGCTAAGGTCGTCGTCCGGCCATGGCGGGTCACAGATAATCGGTAAGCTAATGTCCGTTCCTTTGTCCGGATTTCCCGTTCCATCCCAGCACGCCCCACCCGTCGTCAGCGCGACGCGGACCTGCTCGGGAGTATCCCCCGGATTGGCCTGAAGGTACAGAGCCGCCGCCCCGGCCGTATGGGGTGCGGCCATGCTGGTCCCGGTCAGGGTATCGTAATTCTTACTTTTTCCGTAGTCGGTGGTTAATGTGACGTCGTAGGTCGGCATCGTGGACAGGGTCACCACGCCGGAGGCCATCATGTTCACCACGAGGGAGTCGGAGTCTGGGGGATATGCGGTTTCGCATAGACCATCCCCATCGAAGTCCCAGCAGTAGGCGCTGTAGTTGCTGAAGGTCCAAGCCCAGGTGTCATCGTCCTCGTCGACAACACCGTCCCCATTCCAGTCCAACCCTGGGCCTCCACCCCCGGGAGATCCGTTCGAATCCGCGAAGGCCGAGACGGTGAGGCTATGCGCGCAGTTTGCCGGGGTGGAGTAGATCGCGTCCATACCGGAGTTTCCGGCTGCGGCGACGACCGTCACCCCGGCAGCCACGGCATTGGCCACTGCATTGCACATGGGGCCAGAGCCGAGGGAAAAATCGAATGCCCCCAGGCTCAGATTGGCGACCTGCATCCCGTTCTTCCATGCCCAGTCAAGGCCCTTGATGACGGTGGAGAGAGAGCCAGATCCATCCTTGTCGAGCACTTTCACGGCATAGAGATGGGCATCCCGTGCGACGCCGACCACGCCGAAGGGGTTATTTACAGCCGCGATGGTGCCGGCCACATGGGTGCCGTGGCCATGGCCATCCTTGGGAGGCTTATTCCCTTTGTCCACGAAATTCTTCCCGCCTTTGTAATTGGCCACCAAGTCGGGATGGCAGGGGTCAATGCCCGTGTCGATGACGGCCACCTTGACTCCCGCTCCTGTTGCCGTGGCGGAATCAGCACCAATTCGGCGGACGCCTGGTGGGGCTTCTTCTGGGTTGGAAGCTGGGTTAAAATCAGGGTCGCCCGAGAGGTCCGGACACCCGCCCCCACCTTCTTCTGGAGGAGGATCGGTGCTCCCGTTCTTGCACGAGGGCCAAGGCTCGCAGTACTTCCCGCCGGCCGCCTTCGGGAAGGCATGGACGACGAGGTCCGGGCTGACGGACCGGACCCGGGCATCGGCCGCCAGGCGGTTTGCCGCTCGCTGGGACATGCGGGCGGCAAAGCCGTTGATGAGGGTGAAACGGCGGAACGCGGCCAGGCGATGCGCGTTGATGAAGGCATCCCGCCCCACACCCCGCTTCAGCTCCACGATGTACTGGCCGGGGATCACCTCCGGCTCGCCCGGCGGTTCTGGCAAGGGCGCAGGGCCTACGAGCTCCTGGGCGCCGGCCGGGCTCGCCCCCAGGGCGAGGAGCAGGACCGCGAAGGCCAGCCCAACTAAGATCGTCTGAACAAACAGTCGAATCCTCTTGCGCATCGCCTCACTCCACTTCGCTGGCTCCGGCCGCCTCCGCCTGGCCCCCCTCCCCAAACCCCAAAAGAGCTCGGGGAACCTAGTATTCACTCTCCAGGAGCCTCCCGGACCATGGAGCACAAGACGCTAGCTTTTCGGGAGCATGATGCGTGCCAATAGGCGATTTTTTCGCGAAGAGACAATATCTCCTCCGCCCATCGGTGCGAATTTCTTCGCCCCCTCGCCAGCCTTATCCTATGGCCTCGTCATAAAGTATTTTCGCCCGTTTTTCGTGTGACCCAAGTGGGAAAAGGCGACGGGAGGATACTACCCGCCGCCCTTCTCTGCTTCTTCACCTTCTCCAAGGCCTCGAAACTATGAGCCCCCCGCGGCAACTACTTGCAGAATTTGTTCGCTGGAGTTATCTTGTCCCAGATTAGCCCGTCC
>JBHIBR010000102.1:0-6702 GCA_046759145.1 Nitrospinota bacterium
GGGATGGGGCCCATGGGGATGGGGGGCGACTCGGGCTCCATGGACGTCCACATCGAGATCGCCGTCACCCACACCGCGGCCACCTGCATCGCCTTCAACACCCAGTGCCAGGTGGGTCGCCGGGCGGTGGCGAAGTGCGGCCCCTCGGGCGCCATCGAGTACGACGACGTCCTGGACTGGATGCGCCGCTGAGGGCCGAGATGGAGAGCCGCACCTTCGAGCTGCGCATCCCGCTGGAAGAGGATGAGATTCGCGAGCTGAGGACGGGTGACGCCGTGTACCTCACAGGTCGCGTCTTCACCGCCCGCAGCAAGTTCCACATCCAGGGTGCCGAGCAGGGGCACTATCCCCGCCTCGACTACGGGCAGATGAACTGCATCATCCACATCGGCCCCGTCTTCCGGAAGGAGGAGGGCGGCTGGCGGCCGGTGGGGTTTGACCCCACCACGAGCTACCGCTTCGAGAAATGGGCCCCCAAGGTCATCCGTGAGCTCAGGCTCCGCGCCATGGTGGGCAAGACCACCATGGGGAAGGGGACCGCCGAGGCTTGCCGCGAGGTGGGCTGCGTGCACCTCTCTCGGGTGGGTCTCCCGGGGAGCCTCCTCTGCGGGACCATCGAGCGGGTGGTGGGGGTCCATGGGCTCGAGGAGCTCGGGATGACGGAGGCCACCTGGGTGCTCGATGTGAACCGCCTGGGTCCCTTCATCGTCAGCATCGACACCCGGGGGGAGAACCTCTTCGACAACCTGGAAGGGGAGTTCGACCGCCGCTTCCGGGAGCTCTATCGCCGCTTCCAAATCCCCGAGGACTTCGAATATACCCTCAGAGTGGTCTGAGCGCGCACCTCTGGCGGGCGCGGCGCGGGTGAGGCTGCCTGCTTTTCGCCGCCGGGGCTGAGGGGCGGGTGGAAGCTCGTGGCTCTCCTTGCGCTCGGCCTCAACCCAGTGGCGCGCCTTTGGCTGGGGTGAAGAAAGAAAACCCCCGGCCCGGGGGCCGGGGGGCAGTGGGGCGCTTCCTTCCCTCAGCCGGCCAGCGCCCTCACTACCTGGGAGAAGGCTGCCCCGACCTTCCTCTCGACCTCCTCATCGGTCGCCACGGCGACCGGATGTTCGAGCATGACGTAGGGGAGTTCCTCGTAGCCCAGCGCCCTCCGCTGCGACTGGGCGATGGTCTCGAAGGCGGTCGTGATGAGGCACGCGCTCGCCACACCCCTCTTCTCCAGCTCGACCGAGTCGCGGATACTCCACGACGTGCAGCTCCCTCATTCCCCCACCCCGGTGATGGCCGCGTGGCAGCGGGCGGCGAGGCCGTCGAGGACGTGCGGCTGCGCGGGCCGGGCGAAGTAGGGTTTCGAGACCATCACCACCTCCGCCACACCCGCTTCCTGGCGGAGCCGCTCGGCGATGCGCTCGAAGTAGCGGTTGGGGTGGAGCTTGCTGTTGTCCAAAAAGCCCACCACCTTGCCCCCGAGGTCTCCCAACCTCGGGTTCAGCGGCCCCCCTTCGGGGAAAGCGTCCGCCACCGGCTCCAGCACCACGATCCCTTCCTGTGTCGCGATGGCCATCTCCCTCCTCCCCGCGCCCCTCAGGGCATCTCCACCTTCTGGGTCACCGCCCGGGTCCCCCAGCCCGGGATGAAGAGCGAGTGGCGCCCCGCACCCCCTGCAACCGCGACCAGGATGTCCTCGGGCGCTCTAGCGATGGGGACGAGCGCCTCCTCATCCGTCCGGTCCACCCAGCGGGGCCAGTAGTTCTTCTCCACATGCGGCCCGTACACGCCCCCGATCTTGAGCCTTTTCACCGGGAGCTGGGTGATCTCCCACAGGAAGTACTGCACGTCCCGCCGCTTCCAGCCCCCCTCGGCCACGCTCTGGGCGTGCTCGGGGGAGAAGACGACCAGGGTCTCCCCCATGACGTAGTAGTGGTTGTGCGCGGTGGAGGTCATCGCCCCCGCCACGCCCGTGAGGAGGCGGAAGGGGTCGCGCTCCGAGTGGATGTTGATGTTGTGGGGAGGCTCGCAGGCGTAGGCGGTCACCGCGCTCTCCTCCGGCCGCAGGCCGCGCGCCACGTGGAAAGGCTCCCAGGGGCTCTCCTCCTCGTTCTCGGCGGCGCAGTAGCTGAACTTGCCCGGGTGGCCGAAGGTGGCCTTGTCCGTCTCGCCGGGGATGCCGCCGCCGACGTTCATCATGATGAGCCGCAGCGCCCGGCCGATGGTGGCGTTCGCCCGGAAGCCGCTGCCGAAGCAGCCCGCCCCCGAGCAGAGCCCCGCCTCCTTCCGGATGGGCCCGTTCACCAGGAAGAGGGGGGTCACCATGTGGGTGGTGCTCTGCACGCCGTTGAGGTTGAAGCGCTCGTCCAGCAACGCCCTCACGCCCGCCACCACGACGGGGAAGTGCTCGGGCTCGCACCCCGCCATGACGGCGTTGATGGCGAGCTTCTCCACCGCTGCAGCTCCGTTCTTGGGCGGGACGTATCCCAGCGAGAGTTCCGGCTCCCAGTCCCCCACCATCCGGCGGACCAGCTCCGGGGTCGGGGGGACGACAGGAAGGCCGTCCGTCCAGCCTCGCTCGAAAAAAAGCTCGATGGCGGCGTGGGCGTCGGAGACAGCATGCTGCCGCGAGCGGAGGGATCCGCTAGCCATGAGAGTCCCTCTAGCGAGGTGTCAACCGCTTCACTCTAGGGCGGGGGGGAGGCCCTGTCAACTGCCCTCGGTTGACAGGGAGAGGAGGGGGGTGCTAGGCAAGTGCAGGAAGAACAAGGGGAAAGGCAGATCAAGGCCGTTCGAGGGAGGAGGCGCGCCATGATCATCGATTTCCGCTTCTCTTGCCCCATCCCTGAGGGCCTGGACCGCTACCTCAAGCCCAAGGCGCACATGGCGCACTACGCAGAGCACTACGGCGCGCGGGTGTACGGGGAAGGCTCCCTGGGCCGCTACATGGAGCCCTCCGAGCTCATCGATTGGCTGGATAGCCTGGGGGTGGACAGAGTCCTCATGAAGTGCGCCGACAGCGAGACCACCCGGGGGACCAAGACCCCCATGGACAAAATCTACGGCTACGTCCGCCAACGCCCGGACCGCCTGCTGGCCGCCGCGGGGGTGGACCCCCACAAGGGGATGCGGGCGGTGCGCGAGCTCGAGCACGCTGTGAAGGAATATGGCTTTGTGGCCTGCAACATGGGGCCCTGGGAGCTCGAGCTCCATGCCAACGACAAGAGGTTCTACCCCATCTACACCAAGTGCTGCGAGCTGGACATCCCCGTCCTGCTTCACACCTCGATGAATCTCAGCCGCAACCTCCTGATGGAATACGGCCGGCCCATCCATCTGGACGAGGTGGCGCGGGATTTCCCCGAGCTCAAGATCGTGGCCGTCCACGGCGGGTGGCCGTGGATGCTCGAGATGGTCGCGGTAGCCTGGAAGCAGCCCAACGTCTACATCGAGATCTCGGGCACCCGGCCGAAATACATCGGCACGCCCAACACCGGCTGGGAACCCCTCCTCCAGTTCGGCAACGGCGTCCTCAAGAACAAGGTCCTCTGGGCCTCCAACTGGCCCATGCTCGACCCCAAGGAGGGGATCGAGGGCGTCCGCAGCTTCCCCCTCAGGGAGGAGGTGAAGCGCATGTGGCTGGGGGAGAATGCCGCACGCCTCCTCAAGCTGGCCTAGGGGCGGGGGGGCGGGCGGAGTTCCGGATGGGCGCGGACCATGGCGGGGGAGCGGTATGAGGACGTAGCGGGAGCCATCCTGGCCGGGGGGGAGAGCCGGCGGATGGGCTTCAACAAGGCTTTCCTCGAGTTCGAGGGAAGGACCCTCGTGGAGCGGGTGGCGGAGCGTCTTTCGTCGCTCTTTACTTCCGTGCTGGTGGTGGCCAACGAGGTCGAGCCCTACCGATACCTGGGTGTCCCCGTCTATCCGGATGCCCGGCCGGGTTGCGGCTCTTTGGGGGGGATCTACACGGCCCTTCTCCACAGCGGCCGGCCCTATTGTTTCGTGGCGGCCTGCGACATGCCTTTCCTCCGCGAGGAAGCCATCCGCCACCTTGTGGACCTGCGGGAGGGATATGACGTTGTCGTCCCCCTGGTGGAGGACTACCCGCAGACCTTGCACGCCCTCTACGGAGATGCCTGCCGGGAGCCCATCGGGAGGATGCTGGAGGCGGGGGAATTCAAGGTCCTCGGGTTTTTTCCCCAGGTGCGGGTGTGCCAGGTGCCGGAGGGGGAGATGCGGCGTTTCGACCCCGACCTGCGGATGTTCATGAACCTCAACACCCCCGAAGACCTGGAGCGGGCCCGCCGGGGGGAAGCCTTCCGGGGCAAGCGAGCGCCTTGACAAAGGGGCGGGGCCGGTGCTTATATTCAAAGGGGCGGGACTGGGAGCGGGCCCCTGGAGGCGGGGAAGGGAGCCTCTGGAGGGCCTGTTGTTCGTTCAGCAGGTTTCCGGGGGCCTCTGCTGCGGCCGAGAAGGGGTGCCCGGGAACAGGGCCAGGAGGCAGGTGGGCGCCTGTAGCTCAGCGGAAAGAGCCACGGACTTCTAATCCGTAGGTCAGAGGTTCGAATCCTCTCAGGCGCGCCAACCGGAGGGGGCAGAGACTGTGGCGGGCGTAGCTCAACCGGCAGAGCACTGGGCTGTGGCCCCAGGGGTTGAGGGTTCGAGTCCCTTCGCTCGCCCCAGCTTTCCCCCGAAGTCCCGACCGCTCCGCCGGGGCCGGCGTCGCGGGGGCGCCCGTAGCTCAATCGGATAGAGCATCGGACTTCGGATCCGAGGGCTGTAGGTTCGAGTCCTACCGGGCGTGCCAGGAAGAGGGATGTGAGGATTCGCGTGGGCCGCTAGCTCAACTGGTAGAGCAACGGACTCTTAATCCGTGGGTTCGGGGTTCGACTCCCTGGCGGCTCACCAAATGGGTAGCAGGTTGCCCGCGGGGCGGGCGCGTTGCGAGGGTGGCGGAACGGTAGACGCGCTGGATTTAGGATCCAGTGCCTTCGGGCGTGGGGGTTCGAATCCCCCCTCTCGCACCAGTTTCGGAGAGGAGAGCCCCCGGGCCGCCCGGCGCGGAGCGGCCGGGAGCGGGGGCTATTGTCCCCTTCTTTTTGGGGGAGGGTGTGCGGTGGAGGTCGCCCTCACGGAGCTGGGCTCCTGCACGAAGCGACTCCAGATTGCCGTCCCCCCCGAGCGGGTTCGGGAGGAGGTGGAGCGCGCCTATGGCGAGTTGCGTCGCACCGTCTCCCTCAAGGGCTTCCGCAAGGGCAAGGTCCCCCGGCCGCTCCTCGAACGCCACCACGGCCAGAGGGTCCGCCAGCAGGTGCTGAGCCGCATCATCGGCGACTCCTACCGCGAGGCCCTCGCCGAGCGCGGCATGCAGCCGGTGGGTGAGCCTCAGGTGGCCGACGTGAAGATGGACGATGGGGCCCCCCTCACCTTCACCGTCACGGTGGAGGTCATCCCCCCCATCGAGCTCAAGTCCTACGAGGGCCTTCGGGTGAGCGTCCGGCGCCGACCCGTGGGGGAGGCGGAGGTGGAGAGGGCGCTCGGGCAGCTCCGCGAGCAGGCGGCGAGCTACGAGGACGTGGACCGTCCCGCCCGCGGGGGCGACTACGTGCTGGTGGACTACGAGGCCTTCGAGGGGGGGATGCCCATCCCCGAGGCCCGCGCGCAGGACCAGGCGCTGGTGCTGGGTCGGGGGGCCGCGCCCGAGGCCATGGAGAGGGCCATCGAGGGGATGCGCCGGGGGGAGGAGAAGGAGGTGACGCTGCCCGTCTCGGAGGACGCCCCCCATCCTGCCCTGGCCGGCAAAGAGGCCCTCTTCCGTCTCCGGCTCAAGGAGGTGAAGGGGCCCCAGCTGCCCGCCCTGGACGATGAGTTTGCCCGCGGGTTGGGCAGCTATGAGAACCTGGCCGAGCTGCGGGAGAGAGTGCGCCGGGAGTTAGAGAGGGCCGAAGAGGGCCGCTTTGAGGCCGAGGTGACGGCCCGGGTGCTCGACCGTCTGGTGGAGGAGAACCCCTTCGAGGTGCCCCCCACGCTGGTGGAACGCCAGACGGAGGCCAGGGTGCGGGAGCTCGAGCGGAGGCTCCGCGAGGAGGGCCACTCGCCGGAAGTGGACCCGGAGAAGCTCCGGGAGGAGCTGCGGCCCGGGGCGGAGAGGAGGGTGCGGGAGCTCATCTTGGTGGAGCGGGTGCGGCAGCGCGAGGGTTTGGAGGTGAGCGAGGCCGAGCTGGAGGCCGAGGTGGAGCGCCTGGCCCGCCTGCACGGCCAGCGGCCCGGGCCCCTGCGCGCCCGCCTCGCCCAGTCGGGGACCCTCGAGTCCATCGCCGACGCCCTCCGCCACAACCAGACCGTCCAGTGGCTCAAGGGGCGCGCCGAGGTTGTCGAAGAGGAGGAGGCCGAGGGCGCCGTCCCCCCCGGCCCCCAGGAGGGCTAGCCTGCCATGCTCATCCCCATGGTGGTGGAGCAGACCTCACGCGGCGAGAGGGCCTATGACATTTACTCCCGCCTGCTGAAGGAACGCATCGTCTTCCTGGGTGCTGCCATGGAGGACCACGTCGCCAACGTCATCATCGCCCAGCTCCTCTTCCTCGAGGCCGAGGCCCCCGACCAGGACGTCTACATGTACATCAACAGCCCGGGCGGGCTCGTCACCTCGGGCCTTGCCATCTACGACACCATGCAGTACATCAAGCCCGATGTCTCCACCATCTGCATCGGGCA
>JBHIBR010000103.1:0-6639 GCA_046759145.1 Nitrospinota bacterium
GCGCACCGAGATGAAGTACGCCCTCTACGGCAACGACATCACCGCCGAGACCACTCCCCTCGAGGCGGGCCTGGGCTGGGTGGTCAAGTTCAAAAAGGGCGACTTCATCGGTCGGGCCTCCCTGCTCCGCCAGCGCGAGGAGGGGCTGCGCCGCAGGTTGGTGGGCTTCGAGATGGTGGAGCGCGGCATCCCGCGCCCCTCCCAGACCCTGCTGGTCGGGAGCGCCCCGGGGGGGTTCGTCACAAGCGGCACCATGTCGCCCAGCCTGGACAAGGCCATCGGCATCGGCTACGTGCCCGCCGAGTATGCGAGGCCGGGGACGGAGCTCGCCGTGGACATCCGTGGGAAGCCGCGCCGTGCGGTGGTGGTGGAGACCCCCTTCTACCGCCGGCCGGGGGGATAGGGAGGTTCTTTCGCGAGGCGCGATGGGGCCGCGGGGCCGCCTCATGCGGCGCCCCCCAGCGAGGAGGATGGGGCTCTCATGGAATTCCCAGATGAGCTGAAATACACCAAAGAGCACGAGTGGGTGCGGGTCGAGGGGGACCGGGCTGTGGTGGGCATCACGGAGTATGCCCAGGGCGAGCTGGGCGACATCGTCTACGTGGAGCTGCCCGAGGTGGACAGCGAGGTCGAGCGGAACGGCACCTTCGGCGTGGTGGAGTCAGTCAAGGCGGTCTCTGACCTTTACGTGCCCGTGTCGGGCCGGGTGGTGGAGGTGAATGAGAGCCTCCAGGAGGAGCCCGAGCTGGTCAACAGCGACCCCTACGAGGACGGCTGGATGATCGTCATCGAGATGGGCGACCCGAGCGAGCTCGGCGAGCTCATGAGCGCGGAAGACTACCAGGCTTACATCGAGCAAGAGAGCGAGTAGGTGCGCTACCTGCCGCACACCGAAGCCGACTGCCGCCGCATGCTCGCGGCCATCGGCGTAGGGAGCGTGGAGGAACTCTTCGCCCAGATCCCCCCCGGGGTCCGCCGGGAGCGCCCCCTTTCCCTCCCCCCCGCCCTCTCGGAGTGGGAGCTCCTCGCCGAGATGGGCCGGATGGCGGGGGAGAACGCGCACCCGGGTACCCACGACTGCTTCCTGGGGGCGGGCGCTTACCACCACTTCATCCCGACCCTGGTGGACCAGCTCGCGAGCCGGGGGGAGTTCCTCACCGCCTACACCCCCTACCAGCCCGAGATCAGCCAGGGCACGCTCCAGGCTGTGTTCGAGTACCAGACCCTCCTGTGCCAGCTCACCGGCATGGAGGTGGCCAACGCCTCCATGTACGAGGGGGCGAGCGCGCTGGCCGAGGCGGCCTTGATGGCGCTGAGGATTGCCCGGGGCGAGAGGGTGGTGGTGTCCCGGGCGGTGCACCCCGAGTACCGGAGGGTGCTGCGGACCTACCTCGCCCCGGCGGGGGCGGAGGTGGCGGAGGTGGGCTTCGATGAGAGCGGCGCCACCGACCCCGCGCAGGCCCGAGAGGCGTTGGGCAAACCCGCCGCAGCCCTCATCGTCCAGAACCCCAACTTCTTCGGGCGGGTGGAGGACCTCGGCTCTCTGGGCGCCCTCGCCCGCGAGGGGAGGGCGCTCTTTGTGGTGGGCGTCGCCGAGGCCCTCTCCCTGGGTCTTCTCACCCCCCCCGGGGAGGCGGGGGCAGAGGCGGTGGTGGGCGAGGGGCAGAGCTTCGGCGTGCCGGTGAGCTACGGGGGGCCCTACCTGGGCATCTTCGCCACCCGGCAGAAGCACGTGCGCCAGATGCCGGGGCGGCTCGCCGGGGAGACGGTGGACGGCGAGGGGAGGCGGGGCTTCGTCCTCACCTTCGCCACCCGGGAGCAGCACATCCGGCGCGAGCGGGCGACCTCGAACATCTGCACCAACGAAGGCCTCATGGCGCTGCGGGCGGCCATCTACCTGGCGGTGATGGGCCGGCGTGGGCTGCGCGATGTGGCCCTCCAGAACGTGCAGAGGGCAGCCTACCTCCGGGAGCGCCTCACGGCCCTTGCCGGCTTCTCGGAGCGATTTCCGGGCCCCGTCTTCAACGAGTTTGTCCTGGGCCTGCCGGCCCCCGCTGCGGTGGTGAACGAGGCGCTGGCGGCGTCGGGGATGGTGGGCGGCTACGACCTGGGCCGGGACTACCCCGAGCTCGGGGACGCCATGCTGGTGTGCGCCACCGAGCTCACCCCCCGGGCGGCCATGGACCGCTTGGCCGAGGCCCTGGGGGCTTTCCGTTGAAACCCTCCCGCGAGGAGAGCGCACCCTTGCCCACGGGGGACGGCTACCAGCCCGTCGGGGCCCGGGGACTGGTGTTCGAGGAGCCCCTCCTCTTCGAGAAGAGCGCCGAAGGGCGCCGCGCCTACTCCCTCCCCGCTCTGGATGTGCCGGCCCGCTCCCTCGAGGAGCTCCTCCCGCCTCCCCTCTGCCGGGCCGACATCGAGGGATTCCCCGAGCTGAGCGAGCTCGATGTGGTGCGCCACTACACGCGGCTTTCCCAGTGGAACTACGGCATCGACCAGGGTTTCTACCCCCTGGGCTCCTGCACCATGAAGTACAACCCCAAGGTGAACGAAGAGGCCGCGCGCTTGCCCGGCTTCGCCCGCGCCCACCCCATGCAGCCCGAGGGGCTGAGCCAGGGGGCGCTGCGCCTCCTCTGGGAGCTGGAGCAGTTCCTCAAGGAGATCACCGGCATGGACCGGGTGATCCTCCAGCCGGCGGCCGGGGCCCAGGGCGAGCTCACGGGGATGCTCCTCATCCGCGCCCGCCTGGCCGACCGGGGGAACCCGCGCAAGAAGGTGATGCTGCCCGATTCGGCCCACGGCACCAACCCCGCGAGCAGCGCCCTCTGCGGCTACCGGGTGGTGGAGGTGGAATCCGGCCCCCGGGGCATCCTGGAGCCCGCGGCGGTGGAGGCGGCCATGGACGATGAGGTGGCCGCCATCATGCTCACCAACCCCAACACCCTCGGGTTGTTCGAGGAGAACGTCCTCGAGGTGAGCCGCATCGTCCACGGGCGGGGAGGGTTCGTCTACTGTGATGGGGCCAACATGAACGCCCTCATGGGGGTGGGCGACATGGCCCGCATGGGCGTGGACGTCCTCCAGCTCAACCTCCACAAGACCTTCTCCACACCCCACGGTGGGGGAGGGCCGGGGGCGGGGCCCGTCGCCATCCGCGAGGAGCTCGCCCCCTACCGGCCCGTGCCGCTTGTGGAGCGGGAGGGGGAGCGCTTCCGCCTCCAGTGGGACCTCCCCAAGAGCATCGGGAAGGTCCGCTCCTTCACCAGCAGCTTTGGGGTCATGGTGCGGGCCCACGCTTACATCCGGACCCTGGGTGCCGACGGCCTCGCGCGGGCGAGCCAGCTCGCCGTCCTGAACGCCAACTACCTCCGGGCGCGCCTTCGCGACCTCTTCCACGTGGCCTACGACCGGCCCTGCATGCACGAGGTCATCTTCTCGGACCGCAACCAGCTCCCCCACGGCGTGAGCACCCTCGACATCGCCAAGCGGCTCATGGACTACGGCTACCACCCGCCCACCATCTACTTCCCCCTCCTCGTGAAGGGGGCCCTGATGGTGGAGCCTACCGAGACCGAGAGCCCCGAGACGCTGGACGAGTTCGTGGAGGCCATGCGGGCCATCGCCCGCGAGGCAGAGGAGCAGCCCGAGCTCTTGAAGTCGGCCCCGCACCTCCCCAAACTCGGCCGCCTGGACGAGTCGCGGGCCGCCAAACAGCCCGTCCTCCGGTGGCGCCCCGGCTCGCCTGGAGGCGGAACTGAAACCTCCCCCGATGCCCGGAGACGCTGAACGGGAGCCCACCCTAGGCGAGGGGGCGCCCCAGAGCCGATCGCCTCGCTGGCGGTTCCTCATCACTGGGCAGGCCCCGGGCGCCTGGAACATGGCGCTCGAGGAGGTGCTCCTGCGCCGGGCCGGAGGGGGGAAGTCTCCCCCCACGGTGCGCTTCTTCGCCTGGCGACCTCCCGCCCTCTCGGTGGGTGTGGGACAGCGGGTGGAGCGCGACGTGGACCTCGCCGCGCTGGCCGGCGCAGGGGTGGACCTCGTCCGTCGTCCCAGCGGGGGGCGGGCTGTGCTCCACGACCGGGAGCTCACCTACAGCGTCGCCTGCCCCGAGTCGCTACTTCCCGGGGGCATCGAGGGCTCCTACCGCAGGCTCAGCCGGGGGCTGGCGGAAGGATTGCGCAGGCTGGGCCTTGAAGCCGAGCTCGCCCCGCCCCGCAGGGAAGAGGGGAGGGGGCGGGTGAGCTCCTGTTTCGCCACCACCTCCGTCTTCGAGCTGGTCGTGGGGGGGAGGAAGGTGGTGGGAAGCGCGCAGCGGAGGGCGGGAGGGGCGGTCTTACAGCACGGCTCAGTCCTTCTCCGCTACGAGCCGGAGGCCATCGGGCGCTTTTTGCGGGGCCAAGCCGCCGGCGGGGGCGGGGGAGAGGGGAACGCGGCGGGCATCGAGCAGGTCCTGGCTCGGAGGGTGGGCTTTGCTGAGCTCGCCCTTGCGCTGCGGGAGGGCCTCTCGGCGGCCCTGGGAGCAGAGCTCGAGCCGGGGGAGCTCACCCGCGAGGAGGGGGAGGAGGCGGAGCGCCTGGCCGAGGAGAAATACCGCTCGCCCGCGTGGAACCTCCGCGGCGAGTGGTCTGCGGCTCGAAGTTTGCGTGCTCCTTGACAAGGCTGGGGGCGCAAAGTTTAATCTCGGTGAGGAGCGGGCGTAATTCAGGGGTAGAATGCCAGCTTCCCAAGCTGGACGTCGTGGGTTCGAATCCCATCGCCCGCTCCAGTCTTTTGTGTCTTCCGCGCCCCGCTCGGAGCTGCCCCCGACCATCGCCCTCAATCGGCCGGGAGGAGCCATGTCGGTCTCGGGCGATTCAACCCTCTCCCCGGCGGCGGACCTCCACCTCCACAGCAACGCTTCGGACGGCAGCGACCCCCCGGCGCGGGTGATGGACCGGGCGGCCACCGCCGGCCTCCTGTGCGTTTCTCTCACCGACCACGACACCCTCGACGGGCTGCCCGAGGCGAGGCGCAGGGCGCAGGAGCTGGGCCTCGATTTCATCCCCGGCATCGAGCTCAGCACCCTCTACGGCGACCGGCCCATCCATCTCCTCGGCCACTTCCCCCAGGAGGGGGACGGTCCTTTGCTCGCTTGGCAGCAAGGGCAGCGCCGCCGGCGCGAGGGGCGGGCCAAGGCCATGATCCGGCGGCTCGGCTCTCTGGGCCTCCGGCTGGAGTACGAGGAGCTCGCGGGGTTGTGCGCCGGTGCCGCCCCGGGCCGGGGCCAGCTTGGCTCTCTGCTCCTCCGAAAGGGCCTCGTCGCGAGCAGAGAGGAGGCCTTTGATCGATACCTGGGCGAGGGGCGCCCCGCCTATATTCCCCTCGAGGGGCTGGCCCCGGAGGAGGGGGTGAGGCTGCTGCTTGCGGCGGGAGCGATTCCCACCCTCGCCCACCCGGCTCTGAGCAGGGCCGATTCCCTCCTCCCTTCTCTCTGCCGGGCGGGCCTCAGGGGGATCGAGGTGGATCACCCCCACCACACCCCCCAGGCCCGGGAGCGCTACCGCCGTCTGGCGCGCCGCCACGGTCTGCTCGCCCTGGGGGGCTCTGACTGCCACGGGGACTCCCCCGGGCCCGAGCTCCTTGGCTCGGTGCGGATGCCCCTTGCGTGCGCGGAGGCGCTGAAGCGCATGGCCGGCCAGGCCGTCTCCGGGAGGAGAGGCAGACGGTGAGCCTCCGAGACCAGCTCTACCGCCAGTGGCGCCTCTTGAGGCTCCTCGAGGGCGGCTCCGCGCTGGGAACCCGGGAGCTCCTCCGGGCTCTCGCGGGAGAAGGGGGGCGGGCTTGGAGCCGCCGCACCCTGGGCCGCGACCTGGTGCTGCTCGAGGCTGCGGGTTTCCCCGTTGAACGCCTCCGGGAGGGGGGGCGCACCCTGTGGCGGCTCATCCCCGCCGTCCGGGAGGGGGTGCCTCCTCCGTTCACCCTCTCGGAGCTGGCCGGGCTCTTCTGGGCCCTTTCCGAGTGGAGGGGAGCGCCCGAGAGCCCCCTCGAGGGCGAGCCCCTGGGGGGCTGCTTGAGCGAACTCTACCGGAAGCTGGGGGAGCTCTTGCCCCCCTCCTTCCGCCGCTACGCGGAGGTCCTGGACGGCCGCTACGGTGGGGCGGTGAGGGTTCTCGGGGAACGAGGCCGAAGGAGACGTCTCGCCGGCATCTTGGCCGAGGCCATCGCCGAGAGGAGGCCCGTTCGGCTGCTTGCGGCGCGGAAGGGGGAGAGCCGGAAGAAATGGCGAAAGTTGGATCCCTACTTGCTCAAGTATCGCCGGGGGGATTACCATATTCTGGGTTGGGACGCCCGGGAGGGCGAGGTGCAGGTGCTCACCCTGGGCCGAGTGGAGGCCATCCGGAAAGACGTCGGGGGGTTCCAACTGCCCCTGGGGCTCGACCTGGAGGCGGCCCTGGAGGAGCGCCTGCGAGGCGCTCCGAAGGAGGCGATCGAGGTCCGTTTCCGGGTGAGCCGCTCGGTGGCCAGCCAGCTCGAAGAGGGATGGCTTGCCCAGCTCTTCGGCCCCGCCCAGCGGCTGCGTTCGGGTCGGCGGGGAGAGGAATGGACCCTCAGGCCTTCGGACCCCGAGGCCTTCCTCCGCTGGCTGATGAGCCTGGGCCC
>JBHIBR010000104.1:0-6602 GCA_046759145.1 Nitrospinota bacterium
CCTCCGCCGCACCCTCAACCCCCGGCGGTTGCTCCAGCAGGCCCGCTCCCTCCGGAGGTTGGTGCGCCGGGAGGGGGTGGAGGTCCTCCACTGTCATCTCTCCCACGACCACTGGCTGGCCGCACTCTCGGGTTTCCCTCATGGGCGGGGCGCTCCGCGGACCGCACGGTCGCCGACCGCACGGTCGCCGACCGCACGGTCCTGGTGCGCACCTTCCACAAAGCCCGCGCGATCCGGGGCGACCCTTTGAGCCGTTGGCTCTTCGGCCGGGCGGATGCGGCCATTGCGCCTAACAGCCACATCGCCAGGCTCCTGCGGGAGCGCGGCGCTCTACCCCCCGAGCGCATCCGGGAGGTGCGGGGAGGGGTGGACGTCTCTGCGTTTTGTCCCTTAAGCGCGGAAGAGCGCCGCCGGGCGCGGGCGGGCCTGGGCGCGGAACCCGACGAGCTTCTGGTGGGTATCCTCGCCCGGCTCCAACCGAGGCGGCGCCACGCGGATCTTCTGGAAGCCTTTGTGGCCGTTCGCAGGGAGATTCCCCGCGCCCGCCTCCTCATCGCCGGGAAAGGGGAAGGAAGGGGGGGACTTGAGGCGAGGACAGCTCGCCTGAGGCTCAAAGATGCGGTCACCTTTACAGGTTACTGGGAAGGGGACTTGCGCGAGGTCTTGGGCGCCTTGGACCTTTTTGTCCTGCTGGCGCCGGGCTCGGATGGGAGCGGCAGGGCTCTCCTCGAGGCGCAGGCCGTGGGGCTGGCCTCCCTTGCGGTGGACCGGGAGGGACTGGCGGACGCGGTGGAGAAGGGCGTCACCGCCCACGTGGTCCCCGCCGGGGGACCCCGTCCGCTCGCTGAGGCCCTGACGGCTCTTCTCCGGGACCCCGGCCGGCGCGAGTCCCTCGGTCGCGCCGCCCGGAGGAGGGCGCTCGAGGAACTCGACTGGGCCCACGTGGCCGGACACGTCGAGGCCATCTACGGCGAGTGTCTCGAGCGCCTCAGGAGCAGGTGCGGGGGCGGCGGAGGTAGGAGCGGGCGGGCGGCACCATCGAGCGCCTCTCGCCACCTCGAGAGGGAGGTGGCCGGCCGATGAGTAAGCTGAAGATATATCTCAGGCTCCTCAGCTTCCTCACCCCCTACCGGGGTCGGGCGGCGCTGGCGGTGGTGTGCATGGTGGGCGTAGGGGCCCTCTCGGCCGCCCCCGCCTACCTCCTCCAGCACGTGGTGGACGGCCTCATCCCGCCCCGGGAGCCTTTTCTCTTGGTGGTGATCCTCCCCCTGGCCGTGGTGGCCACCTACCTGGCGCTGGGCGCCTTCACCTACGGGCAGACCTACCTGATGTACTGGGTGGGCCAGCGCGTGGTGATGGACATCCGCAACGCCCTCTACGGCCACTTGGTGCGGCTGCCGGTGCGGTTCTTCACCCAGAAGACCACGGGGGAGCTCATGTCCCGGGTCGTCTACGACATCTCCCTGATGCAGAAGGCGGCCTCCTCGGCGGTGCGGGACATGGGGCGCCACTCCTTCGCCCTCCTCTTCCTAATGGCCCTCGCCTTCTACCAGAACTGGCGGCTGAGCCTCGCCTTCGCGATGGTGCTCCCCCCCTTGACCTACCTGGTGGCACGGATGGGGGAGAAGGTGCGCCGCATCACCCGCCAGACCCAAGACAAGATGGGAGACATCAGCGCCCTGGTGAAGGAGGCCTTCACGGGCATCCGCGTCGTCAAGGCCTTCAATGCCGAGGAGCACGAGCACCGCCGTTTCGCCCGGGCGAACCGCCGCTTCTGCGACACCGTCATGCGGGCCATGCGCGTGCGCGCGCTGGCGACCCCCCTGGTTGAGGTCCTGGGAGGAGTGGGCGCGGGCGTCGTCCTGTGGGTGGGGGCGCGACAGGTGATGGCTGGGGAGAGCACACCGGGCCAGTTCGCCTCCTTCCTGGCGGCCCTGGGCCTGTTGTACAACCCCCTCAAAAGCTTGACCCGCGTCTACCAGACCCTTCAGGAGGGCGTCGCGGCGAGCGAGACCGTCTTCGGTCTCATGGACCAAACGGCGCCCGAGCCCCGGCGGTCGGGCCAGAGGGAGATGGGCCCTCTGCGGGAGGGCATCTGCTTCCGGGAGGTGAGCTTCGCCTATGAGGATGTGCCCGTCCTCCAGGGGCTGAACCTGGAGGTGCCGGCGGGCAAAGTGGTGGCGCTGGTGGGCCTGAGCGGTGCGGGCAAGACCACCCTCATGGACCTCATCCCCCGCTTTTACGACCCCACCTCCGGGCGGATCGAATACGACGGGACGGACGGGGCGGGCCTGGACGTGGCCTCCCTCCGGGACCAGGTCGGCCTGGTCACCCAGCGGGTCTTCCTCTTCAACGGCACTGTGTTCGACAACATCGCCTACGCCCGGCCGGGAGCCGAACCCGCCCAAGTGGAGGCGGCCGCCCGGGCGGCCAACGCCCACGGGTTCATCCAGGCCCTACCCCAGGGCTACGGGAGCATGATCGGCGAGGACGGGGTGAGGCTCTCCGGCGGCGAGCGCCAGCGGGTCGCCATCGCCCGGGCCATCCTGAAGGACCCTTCCATCCTCCTCCTGGACGAGGCCACCTCCGCCCTCGACAGCGAGAGCGAGCAACTCGTCCAGGAGGCCCTGGAGCGCCTGAAGCGCGGCCGCACCACCCTCGTGGTGGCCCATCGGCTGAGCACGGTGCGCAACGCAGACCTCATCGCCGTCCTGGACGGGGGCCAGATGGTGGAGACGGGCACCCACGCCGAGCTCATGGCCCGGGGTGGGCTCTACCGCCGGCTCTACGAGATCCAGTTCGCCGAGGCGAGCGTCTAGGCCATGGCGAAGGCGCAGCAGCCGGCTCCTCCCCGGGCGGCCGGTGCGACCGCGCACCCCGGAAGAGCCAACTCTGTTGAGCCCCCCTCGCCTGCCGGGACTCCAACAGAGGGGGAGCATCGCTCCGGCCCGGTGGCCGGGGCCGGGGTTCGTCCCCTCTCGGTCATCCAGGCGGTGAGCTGCCGGGGATGGAGCTCGGATGCGTGGAACGCCCTTGCCGTCTGCCGCGGTCTCCAGGAACTGGGCCACCGCGTAGTGCTCCTCTGCCGCCGCGGCCGGGGGGAGGCCATCGGGGAGGAAGCCCGGCGCCAGGGGGTACGGATGGTAGAGGCCCTGGAATTCGCCAACAATTTTCAACCCTGGAGCTACTGGAGGGATGTGCGCGCCCTCCGGGCCATCTGCCGGCGCGAGGGGGCCGACATCATCCACGTTCACCGGGGCGTGGAGCACTGGCTCGCGGCCCTCGCGTGTCTCGCCGGGGGTCCCGCCCTCGTCCGCTCTCGCCACATCCTCCGGCCCGTGGACCGGAGCCCCTTCAACCGCTGGCTCTACGGGCGGGCCACCGACCGGGTGGTGGCCGTGAGCGAGCGCGTGCAGCAGGGATACCTGGCGGACGGGTTCCAACACCACAGCCGCCTTGTCGTCGTGCCGGGGGGAGTGGACGATCGGGCCTTCCGCCCCGACCTCCCGGGGGAGGGCGTGCGCCGCGAGTTCGGCGTCGGAGCCGAGACCCCCCTGGTGGGCGTGGCGGGGAGCCTCGCCCGGGCCAAGGGACAGTCCCACCTCATCCGCGCCCTCGGCCGGCTGCGCGCCCGGGGCTTCCCCGCCCAGCTCCTGGTGGTGGGTCGCGGGAGGGACAACGCCGCCCTCCGCGCCCTGGCCCAGGAGAGCGGCCTCGCCCCCTACATCCATTTCGCCGGCTTCCGGGAGGACCTCCCACTCGTGCTCGCCGCCTGCGACCTCCTGGTCTTCCCCTCGGTGTCGAGCGAGGGGACCAGCCGCACCCTCTTCGAGTACATGTCCATGGGCAGGCCCATCGTGGCGAGCCGGGTTGGCTGCGTCGAGGAGTGGGTGCGGGAGGAAAGGGAGGGCCTGCTGGTGCCACCCGGGGACGAGGAGGCTCTCGCCGATGCCATGGAGCGCCTCCTCTCTCGGCCCGAGGAGGCGCGGGCGCTGGGCCGGGCGGCGCGCGGGCGCGCCGTGGTGGAGTTCAGCATCCGCGTGATGGCGGAGCGGCTGGTCTCCCTCTACCGCGAGGTGCTGGCGGTGCGGGGGGCACGGGGAGCGAGGCGTTTGCCCTGAGGGGCGTCGGATCCCTCCAAGTCAGGCAGGAAGTAGGGGGTGGAGTCGATATCCTCGCCGAAAGAGGGACCCTCACGCATGAAGTTCTTCATAGATAGAAAGTTTCGCCTGCCTCGGGTATGGTCCAATAGAGAACTTGAGAAATTCGCCCATCTGTTTTCGGGAGACATCGTGAATGTCAGCGGATGGCAAGACCGGGATAAGGGGGGAAGGCTTTATAGCGGTTATTTTGTGAACAAAAACAGTTATACGATCACGAATTACCGGAGGGGTGCGATTGGCGTCCATGTTCCGCAAAAGGAAATGTTTTTAGACCTGGAAGAGCCATTGCCAGAGAGCTTAGTGAACAGGTTCGATGTGGTGTTTAATCATACCGTCTTAGAGCATGTTTATCGTGTGCACACAGCTTTCCGAAATCTGTGCTTGATGACAAGAGATATTGTGATATTGGTTGTCCCTTTCTTACAGCCCATGCACGTAGGATCCGATTACGGGGATTACTGGAGATTCACGCCCCTGGCCATAAGGAATGCGTTTAAAGAGAATGGAATGTCCCTTCTGTACCTGAGCTTCAATGGTCAAAAGAAGGCGTCAGTATACATCTTTGCCATTGCTTCGAAAAATCCCTCCAAATGGTTGAGCAAGATTCACAATGAGTTTTCATATACGGATAGCAGAAAGCCTCTCAACGGCTCCGCTCCCTGTGTCGGATGTCATGCCATACCGAACACACGATATTTTTTATACAGGCTTCCTAAAAGGATTCTGAGGAAACTGTTATCATTTTTGCGGAGATAGTCCACAGAATGGGAAGGCGACCTATTAAAATTTTGTATCTGCCCAAACATGCCTACCCGTGCGAGCATTCCTTCATTTCGAGGGTCGACAAGATGTTGCTGCGGGATCACGACATCGAGATGCACTTAATGTTTGGCATTGACTCTTCGGACCGAGGGCCTAAAAGGTGGGGTAAATCTACAGTTCATTTCTATCCGCGTAGGGAACGGAGGAATCTCAAACGATACATCCTCCGGGCAATGGACACGATAAGGCCTGATATCATCCAAGTCCGAAACTCAGTTTCTACAGGTATGACTGCTCTTCGGTTAGCACGCGAGAAAGGCACTCGGTTCGTCTTTCGCGAGTCCTTTTCTAATCTTCTGAGGCGAGAGTTTGAACTCCGGAATGGCTTCAAGAAAGGCTGGTGGTATAAAAAGTACCTTCTTGCTTTGCAGAACCGCGCATTGAGGAAACTTTACGAAGCTTCAGATCTTGTCATTCCCCTTTCGGAGACTATGGCGAACAGGATCCGGACCATCGCCCCCAGGGCGAGAGTCTTCATCGTGCCAAACGGATACGATCCGGCTCTAGTCCAGGCGGCTCTCCGCCGACCCTCCCCTTTGGGGCTCAGGCTGCCTCCCCGCTATCTGCTTTATTTTGGGACCATGGAACCACTCAGAAAGCTGGAGAAGCTGGCCCCGGTCCTGGGGAACCTCAGCAAGAGGTTCCCCGATCTACATCTTGTCTTCATGGGTTCCATTGAACGTTCGTACCGCGTGGAGATGACGCGCCATTTTGAGTCCGAGTGCTGCTCCGGCCGGGTAGTTTTCACAGGTCCGGTGCAGCGCGCTGACGTTTTCAGGGCCATCGAGAAAGCGGAGATCGTGCTGTCGCCCATTGATGGTACCCCTGTCTTTGAAATCTCGTGTCCGCTGAAGCTCATCGAGGCGATGGGCGTCGGATCGGTCATCGCGGCCACTGACATTCCAGAACAACGCAAGTTAATAGAAGCGGGGCGGTGCGGGCGAGTGGTGAAATATGAAACGGCTGCTTTCGCTCAGGCTATTGCAGATCTGTTGGGACTCAAGGAGGAAGAGAAGAAATCGATGAAGCTCTCTGGAAGGCGGTTTGCGCAGAGCCACAGGGACTACAGGAAGATCGCCGAGAAGCTGGCTGCGGTCTACCATTGTTTGGTAACACAGGGGGGCGAGACGGCCTCTAGACTCCCCGGCATTTATTGAGGCGGAGATCCGCGCAAGGGGCTTTTTGGATCCTATGCTGACGGGGGGGCGGTCCTTCGCAAGAGATGAAGATTGCGCTGATCCGAGCTAGTGTCCACCGCCGCGGGGGAGCCGAGCGCTACGCCTTCCACCTGGCACGGGGCCTCGCCGAGCGGGGCCACGAGGTCCACCTCTACGCGCGGCGTTGCGAGGAGCTCCCCCACCCCCGGGTCATCTTCCACCGAGTCCCGACGCTGGGCGGTTTCTCCGTCCTGAAGGTGCTCTCCTTCGCGTGGTCTGTGCGGCGCATGCTGGCCGGGGGCCACGCGGCCCCGGGCGAAGAGCCATCTCTTTCGAGCCCCCCTATCCCTCGGGGGCACCAAAAGAGCGGGGAATCTCGCTCCGGCCCGGTGGCCGGTACCGGCGGGCACCCCGGAGCGGCCAACTCTTCTGAGGCCCCCTCGCCAGCGGTGCTGCAACG
>JBHIBR010000105.1:0-6503 GCA_046759145.1 Nitrospinota bacterium
CTCGAAGACTGGTTTCGCTGAATCGCAGGGGCCCTACCGGAAGGGGTCCTTCTGGCGCTCGTGGAAGGGGCGGGATTCGAGGCGATCCGGGTGTGTGCCCGGGGCCGAAACGACCGGACGCGCACGGAGGGGACCTTCGTGGCCACTCTGGTTGCGAGAAAGTCCCGTGCGGGTCGAACCGTCCCTCGCTCGGGGGTCATGAGGGGGGAAGACGATGAGCGCCCTGATTGACGTTCTCAGAGTCATCCACATCGTCAATGCCATCCTTATGGCGTGGCCTTTCTACGCTCTGGTAGCCGTCAACGAGCGCGTTCGGCTGGGTCCGCCGCTGGGCGATCGCACCGACACCTACGTGGAAAACATCATCAAGAGCCGCACCGTTCCCTGCTTCGTCTTCCAGGCCACGGCTCTCATCACCGGGCTGGCGCTGGTGCTGCTGCGGGGGCTCGGGCTGGATGCCCTGGTCACCAACCCGGCCGTGGGGGTCAAGTTCCTGCTCCTCCTCCTCATCGCTGGGCTTCTCACTCACGTTCACATCAGCTTGCAACCGCGCATCGACGCTCTCTTTGCCCGGGCGGGAAGCAACCCGGTACCAGCAGAAGTTGCGCCGAGCATTGGTGCCTTGCGGCTACGCCGCAAACGCATCGCCTCAATCTGCCTCTTCGCCGTGCTGACGATGGCGATGCTGGGCATGCAGGTCTGGACTGCGTTTCCCCTGTGGCTCAGCGGAGCCCTCGTCCTCGCCATCGCCGTCTTTACCTGGCGAGCCTATCGAAGTGTCACGCCATACGGGTGGGCGTAGAAAAGAGCGCCCGGGGACCCAAAGAAGCCCATCCTTGGGGGGAGTCCACGCAGGCGCTCGAGCGGGTACGGGAGGGCGTGAGGCTGGAGAACGAGGTCATAGTGGGAACCGACGGCCGCGGGTCCGACGCCACCTCTCCCTTTGACATCGGTTTCACGGAGAGGATAGGTTTGAAATGCGTTCGCATGGGCAAAAGGGAGAGGCAAATTGGGGGAAGGGGAGTTTTTCATGAACGACACCGAGCTCGCTCTTGTCAATTGTCAGGTTGTGACCCCTGGCTCCACCTATCCGGCTGTTCTGTATCTCCGAGACGGAAAGATCGCCAAGATCGCGGATAGGCTCGAGGAGCGGCCGGCCCGGGCCCTGGATGTGGGCGGTCGGTACGTGATGCCGGGCCTCATCGACTGCCACGTGCACATGATGGACCCGGGTTATCCCGAGTGCGAGGACTTCATCGCGGGGACCAGTGCCGCGGCCAAGTCCGGAGTCACCACCATCCTCGACGTCCCCCGCCACCTTCCCCCCGTGGACAGTGCCAAAAGGGTCGAGGAGCAGAAGGGGTACCTGGCCGATCGGGCGGTGGTCAACTACGGCGTCTTCGCCGCGGTGTACCCCTACAACCTCGATTCGGTCGAGGAGATGTGGCGGGCCGGCGCCGTTGGCCTCAAGGTGTTCACGGTGGAGATCCACGAGACCCCCCCGCTCATGCCGGGGGACCTGATGAAGCTCTTTGGTCTTGCCTCTGAGTTCGGCGGAGCCATCCTCCTCCACGCCGAGGACGACTCCATCGTGAAAGCCAACGAGGCGCGGCTGAGGGCGTCGGGGCGCCGGGACCCCATGCTCCATGCGGAGATGCATTCCCCTGAGGCTCAGGTCCTCGCCGTGGAGGCGGTCTGTTCGGTGGCGGAGCTCTCCCTGGGGGGCAGCGCGCGGCTGGTCTTTGCGCATCTCAGCGACCCCCTCTGCCTCCACCGGGTGGCGCGGGCAAGAGAGAAAGGGACCCCCGTCTTCGCCGAAACCATGCCCCACTACCTCTACTTAACCTACGAGGACCTGCGGGAGAGGGGGCCCTGGGTGAAGTTTGCCCCCACGGTCCGCTCCCCCGGGACGGTGGCCGAGATGTGGAGGTGCCTGGGCCGCGGGCTGGTGCACCTGGTGAGCACCGATCATGCGCCTCAACCCGCCCGACTCATCCGGCCGGGGGAGGAGGACATCTGGAAGAGCCCCCTGGTGACGGGCTCCAACATCGAGGTGGGCTCGCGCCTCATGCTTCACGCCGTCAACGAGGGCAAGATCTCGCTCAACCAACTCGCCCAGCTCATGTCCGCCGGGCCCGCCCGGATCTATGGCCTCTACCCCCGCAAGGGGGCGATCCAGGTGGGCGCCGACGCCGACCTGGTGGTCGTGGACCTGGAGCGGGAAGAGACGGTCCGGCCCGGGGGCCTCGTCTCCAAGGGTGGATGGACCATGTACGACGGCCGCACCCTGAAGGGCGCCCCCGTGATGACCTTGGTCCGGGGCAGGGTGGTCTACGAGGAGGGGAGAGTGACCGGCGAAGCCGGCTGGGGGCGATACGTTGCTCCCGGGAGGGGGGTTAAGCCGTTTGGGAGGCCGCTTCCCGGGGGAGATGAATGCGTGTCCGTTCAGGGTGTCTCTGGCTTCGGCCGGCCCCCCTTCCGCAGGGCCAGTTCCTTTTCTCGGAGGAGGTGCTCGAAGAGGGAGAAGGAGACCGGGCTCGCCCAGTTGCGGTAGCCTATCGAGCCTCCCACCACCCGGCCCTTGCGGTCGATGATGAAGTTGGTGGGGACGAGGCGCTGCCCGAATGGGCCGGCGGCCCGCCTCTGGGGATCCAGGAGGTGGGGGAAAGTCAGCTTATGCTTCCGGACGTAAGGCGGGACCAGCTTCGGTTCCTGGTCGACCGAGACCGCCAGCACCACCAGTCCCTCCCCCCGGTACTTCCGCCAGAGCGCTTCGAGAGCCGGCCGCTCCCGTAGGCAGTACGGTCACCAGGTGGCCCAGAAATTGAGCAGTACCACCTTCCCCCGGAACTCGGAGAGGCGCACCGTCCTCCCCGCCAGGTCGGGCAGCGTGAAGTCGGGGGCGGGGATGTCCGGCACCCGGGCCATCATGAGCGCCTTGAGGTGAGCCTCGAGCGCCTCTCCCGCCCCCGCCAACGGGGGAGGGAAAGCCCAGAGCGCCAGGGCCAGGAGCAGGGGCGAGAATCTCTTCATGGTTCCTCCTCGAAGCCCTTGGCCTCGCCGGGGCCCGATGGGGTCAGAGGGCGTTCTTTCTCTCAAACGCCTTTTTCCCCCGCTCCATTCCACCCCGTGCCCCTTCTCCTTCAGGGTTTCGGCGGAAGACCCTGGAGGGCGCGGATCCGGAGGCGGAGCGCGTTCAGGCGGATGAACCCCTCGGCGTCCTTCTGGCGATACACCTCGTCCTCGCCGAAGGTGGCGAAGTCCGCGCGGTAAAGCGAGCGCGGGGAGCTTCGCCCCACCACGGTGACGCTTCCCTTGTAGAGTTTGAGCCGCGCCGTCCCGCTCACGGCCCGGGCGGCCTCATCCACCGCCCCCTGGAGGAATTCCCGCTCGGGGGAGAACCAGAATCCATTGTAGACCATGGCCGCGTAGCGGGGCAGAAGGGAGTCCCTGAGGTGCATCACCTCCCGGTCCAGAGTGATGGACTCCACAGCCCGGCGGGCGACGTGGAGGAGCGTGCCCCCCGGGGCCTCGTACACCCCCCGGCACTTCATCCCCACGAAGCGGTTCTCCACCATGTCCACCCGGCCCGCCCCGTGCTCGCCCCCGACGGCGTTGAGGCGGGCGAGGAGGCTCGCCGGGGAGAGCCGCTCATCGTCCACGCCGACGGGGTCTCCCTCCTCGAAGTGCACCTCGATGTAGCGGGGCTCGTCGGGGGCCTCCTCGGGCGCCCGGGTCAGGACGAAGAGGTCGGAGGGAGGCTCCCGCCAGGGGTCCTCTAGGGTGCCCCCCTCGAAGCTCATGTGCAGCAGGTTCCGGTCGGTGCTGTAAGGGCGCTCGCGGGTTGCGGGGACGGGGATGCCGTGGCGGTCGGCATAGGCGATGAGATGCTCCCTTCCGCCAAAGTCCCACTCCCGCCAGGGGGCGAGCACCTTGAGGTCGGGGGCCAGAGCGGCGTAGGTGAGCTCGAAGCGGACCTGGTCGTTCCCCTTGCCCGTCGCCCCGTGGGCGAGGGCATCCGCCCCCGCCCGGCGGGCCACCTCCACCTGCCCCTTTGCGATGAGGGGCCGGGCGATGGCAGTGCCCAGGAGGTAGCCCCCCTCGTAGGTAGCCCCCGCCCGCAGTAGGGGGATGATGAAGTCCCGGGCGAATTCCTCCTTGAGGTCGAGGACGAAGGTCTCCTCCGCCCCCGTCCGACGGGCCTTCTCTTCCAGGCCGGCCAGCTCCTCCTGGCCCTGTCCCACGTCTGCGGCGTAGGCCACCACGGGGCAGCGGTAGCGCTCCCCGATCCAGCGGAGCATCACTGAGGTGTCCAGCCCCCCCGAGTAGGCCAGCACCACCTTGCGGAACTCACCCACTGCGGGAGCCTCCCATCAGGAATTCGAGCAGCGCCTTGTGCGTGTGGAGCCGGTTGCCCGCCTGGGGGATGACCGCGCTGCGCGGGCCATCCAGCACCTCCGCGCTCACCTCCTCTCCCCGGTGAGCGGGAAGGCAATGCATGAAGATAGCATCCGGGCGTGCCTCCCGGAAGAGGGCCTCCTCCACCCGGTAGCCCCCGAAGGCACTCCGGCGCCGGTTGGCCTCTCCCTCCTGGCCCATGCTCACCCAGACGTCGGTGTAGAGCACGTCCGCCCCGCGTGCGGCCTGGCGCGGGTCGCGCACCACCTGGAGGCTATCGGGCTCGACCGCCAGCGAGCGGGCCCGGGCGAGGACCTCGGCCCGGGGCTCAAACCCCTCGGGCGAGGCCACCGTGACGGCGAAACCAAGGCGCGCCCCCGCCAGGAGAAGGGAGTGGGCGACGTTGTTCCCATCGCCGATGTAGGCCAGGCGCACGCCCTCGAGCCTCCCCAGGTGCTTCCGGATGGTGAGGGCGTCGGAGAGCACCTGGCAGGGGTGGAGGAGGTCGGTGAGGCCGTTGATTACGGGCACGGAGGCAGCCCGGGCCAGCTCCTCGAGACCCTCGTGGGCGAAGGTGCGGACGAGGAGGGCGTCGGCGTACTCGGAGAGGATGCGCGCGGTGTCGGCGATGGTCTCCCCCCGGCCGAGCTGGAGCTCCCCCCGGCCGAGGAAGAGGGCGTGGCCCCCGAGCTGGAACATCCCCGCCTCGAAGGAGACCCGGGTGCGGGTGGAGGGTTTCTCGAAGATCATGGCGAGGGTCTTGCCCGCGAGCGTCTGTGGGGAGCGGCCCTCGCGGTGGAGGCGCTTGAGTTCCTCCGCCCGGTCGAGGAGGCGCAGGAGCTCCTCGCGGCTGAGGTCGGTGATGGAGAGGAAATCTCGCTTCAAGCGGGCAGGTTCCGGACCGGAAGGTCCCCGACCGGAAGGTCCCCGAGGACCTCATCCAGTGCGGCGAGGAGGGCGTCCACCTCCTCCCGCCCCACGGCCAGCGGGGGGAGGAATCGCAGGACGGTGTCCATGGTGCAGTTGATGAGGAAGCCCCGCTCCATGAGGGTGCTCACCACGGCGCCGCCCGGCCGGTCGAGCTCGCAGCCGAGGAGGAGACCGAGCCCCCGGACCTCCCGGATGGGGGGATGTTTCGCCTGGAGCTCCCGCAGCCGCCCTATGAAGTACCGGCCCATCTCCGCCGCGCCCTCGAGGAGGCCGGCCTCCAGGGTGGCCCGGAGGGCGGCCACACCCGCCGCCGTCGCCAGGGGGTTGCCGCCGAAGGTGGCGGCGTGGTCGCCCGGGGCGAAGGCCATGGCCTTCTCGCTCATGCACAGGGCGCCGATGGCCGTCCCCCCGGCGAGGCCTTTGGCCAGGGCCATGGCGTCGGGGGCAACCCCGAAGTGCTCGTAGGCGAAGAGCTTCCCCGTCCTCCCCATCCCCGACTGGACCTCGTCGAAGAGGAGGAGGAGGTCGCGCCCATCGCACAGGGCCCGCAGGCCCGGGAGGTAGTCGGGGGAGGGGACGTTCACCCCTCCCTCTCCCTGGAGGGGCTCCACCAGGATGGCGCAGGTCCGCTCGTTCACCGCCGCCCCGGCGGCCTTCAGGTCACCGAAGGGGACGTAGCGGAAGCCGGGGAGGAGGGGGGCGAACCCCTTGTGGAATTTCGTCTGCGCCGTCGCCGCGAGAGAGCCCATGGTGCGGCCGTGGAAGCCGTTTTCCATGGTGAGGATCTCGTGGCGGCCCTCGCCGTAGCGGGCGTAGGAGTACTTGCGGGCGAGTTTGATGGCCGCCTCGTTTGCCTCGGTGCCGCTGTTGCAGAAGAAGACTTTCTGCGCGAAGGTGTGCCGGCACAGGAGCTCCGCGAGCTCCACCTGGGGCTCGATGTGGTAGAGGTTGGAGACGTGGAGGAGCCTGCCCGCCTGCTCCCGCAGGGCGGCCACCACCGCGGGGTGGCAGTGGCCCAGGTTGTTGACCGCCAGGCCGCAGACGAAGTCCCAATAGGCCTTCCCGTCCGCGTCCCACACCCGCCCTCCCTCGCCCCGGACGAGGGCGATGGGGAAGCGGTTGTAGGTCTTGGCGACGCAGCGCTCCGCCCGCTCGATGAGCTCGCGGTTCCCCAT
>JBHIBR010000106.1:0-6465 GCA_046759145.1 Nitrospinota bacterium
CCGGGGTGCGCGGTCGCACCGGCCGCCCGGAGGTACTCCTCAACCTCTTGCCGGGAGGCGGGCCGAAGGGCCTCGGCCGGGTGGGCTCCCCGCATCGCGGGGTTCAGGTAAGGCCCCTCCAGGTGGACACCCAAGATGCGGGCTCCCTTCCCGGGCCCCTGGCGCTGGCGCTCCGCCGCCTGCGCGAGCGCCCCGAGGGCCCGCAGGAGGCAGCCGTGGGGGGAGGAGATGAGGGTGGGGAGGAAGGCCGTAGTGCCCCCCTCGGCGAGGGAGCGGGCGAGGGACAATACCCCGGGGGGATCTGCCTCCCGGAGGTCGATGGAGCCCGCCCCGTTCAGGTGGAGGTCGATGAGGCCGGGAAGGATCAGGTCGCCCGGGAGTTCCGCCTGGGGAACGCTCCCCAACAAGCCCGCCGGGGCCGCCCCCCGGGGACCCACCCATGCGATGGTCCCGCCCCGGAGGATGAGGGCGGCATCTTCCACCCTCTCCAGGGGAGTGAGGACGGTCGCGCGCAGGAAGGCGAGGGAGCTCACGGGCCCCTCAGCCGCGGGGGCCGGGAGCCGGGCGGCTCCGGGCGGAAAGCCGGCTCCCTGGAGCCCCCCTCTACAGCCGGGGCCCAAAGTGAGCGGGATTTCCGCGCCGGCCCGGTGGCCGGGAGCCGGGCGGGGCTATTTCTTCGCCTTGTCCTGCTTGCGGAAACGCGCGCGGACCTCCTGGTTGACCTTGATCAGTGTCTCCACGTTCTCCTTGGCCAGCTTGAACGTGGCGTCGTGGACCGCCTGCAGGATGAGCCTGCCGGCGAGGGTGGTGGCCCCGGGGATGGGAGGAGGGGGGGATTTTTTGGGATCCCTGGCGAGGGCCTCCACCTGTCGGAGGATGGCCTGGTTGTCGTAGAGCTCGTCCTCCGTGTAGCGGTAAGTGAGCTTCACATAGTCGCGCTCTTTGCGCGCCTCGTCCCGGGTCTCGCGGACGATGTTCTCCATGTCCACCCGGTGGGGTTTCTTGGAGGCGGCCCGGCAGAGTTTTTCGATTCTCTTGAAGTACCGCGCGTTGTCCACCTTCGGGGGGAGCTCCTCCCCGGGGATCTTGGAGCTCACCTCGAATTCGATGTACCGCTCCTTCGCCCGAGGGGGGCCGATCTCGTAAGTGATCCCCTTGATGTGGAAGCGGTCGCCTTTCTTTGCCCCGTACCTCTTCTTGTACTCCTCGGTGAGCCCGTCCAGGGCTTGGGCGGCGAATTGGGTGAAGAGTTGCTCTTGAAGCGTGGCCATCGCGAGACGACCTCCCACCGAAGGTGAGGACTGCCCCCGTTCCGGGCGGCCGCGTCAGCGCCCGTAGAGCTGTTCCGAGAAGTGGCACGCAGCCCAGTGACCCGACGTGATCTCCCGCATCCTCGGCTCCTCCCGCACGCAGCGCTCCTCCTTGTAGGGGCAGCGGGTGTGGAAGTAGCACCCCGAGGGAGGATTCACCGGGCTGGGCACGTCGCCGGTCAGAATGATGCGCTTTTTTTTGTACTTCGGGTTCGGCACGGGGACCGCCGAGAGGAGCGCTTCGGTGTAAGGGTGCTGGGGGCGGCTGATGAGCTCGTCCGCCTCGGCCAGCTCGACGATCCTCCCGAGGTACATGACTGCGATGCGGTGGCTGATGTGCTGGACCACCGAAACGTCGTGGGCGATGAAGAGGTAGGAGAGCTTGTACTCCTGCTGCAGGTCCTCGAGCAGGTTGATGACCTGGGCCTGGATGGAGACGTCCAGGGCGCTCACGGGCTCGTCGGCCACGATGAGCCGGGGGTTGAGGGCCAGCGCCCTGGCGATCCCGATGCGCTGGCGCTGTCCGCCCGAGAATTCGTGCGGGTAGCGGCGCATGTGCTCGGGCCTGAGCCCCACCCGCCTGAGGATGCTCGCCACGCGCTCCTCCCGCTCCTTGCCCTTGGCGATCTTGTGGATGGTGAGGGGCTCGCCCACGATGCTCCCCACCGTCATCCGGGGGTTGAGGGAGGCATAGGGGTCCTGGAAGATGATCTGCATCTGCCGGCGCAGCCTGCGCATCGGCTCCTTCTCGAGCGTCAGGATGTTGACTCCGTCAAAGCGCACCTCCCCGCCGGTGGGCTCGATGAGTCGCAGGATGACGCGCCCGGTGGTGGACTTGCCGCAGCCGCTCTCTCCCACCAGCCCCAGGGTCTCCGCTGGCCGGATGTCGAAGTCCACCCCGTCCACGGCGCGCACGTGGCCGGAGACGCGGGAGAACACTCCGGTGCGCACCGGGAAATACTTCTTGAGATTGCTGACCGTCAACAATGACTGCGCCACTTCACGCCCCCCCTTTTTGGGGGCCCCCATGTCCCCAAAAGATATATTTCATACCAAATCCAACTCTTGAGCGCAAGTGCATCCGCTTTTGCGCTGCGGTCGGTTTCGCCCCCCGCCCCCGGTTGCCCTGGCGGGAGGCCATTTGTTATCTTGGCGCAGCGCTTTTCGTTGCGGTCCGGCTCAAGGAAGGAAGGTTGCCATGGCGGAGGAGGGAAAGGCGGCTTTGACCGCCCGTGACATCGAGAAGATGACCGTCACCAAACTCCGGGAGGAGGCCCTCCAGTTCCCTGACCGGCTGACGGGGGTGCACGGGATGAGCAAACAGGACCTCATCCGCGCCCTCAAGACCATCCACGGCATCCCCATCGAGGAGTCCGGGCGCCGGGCGGCCGTGGACAAGACGGCCATCAAGCAGCGCATCCGGTCCCTCAAGGCCCTCCGCAACCGGGCCCTCGAAGAAGGGGACCGGCTCTCCCTCAAGCGGGCGCGCCAACGCATCAAGGCCCTCAAGCGCAGGCTCGCCCGCGTCACCTGAGGTGGCGGCACCCGTGAGTCCCCTGGCCTCCACCTTCGGGGAGCGGCTCGCCCGGGCGGGCTTCTCCCTTCGGCGCGCCCGGGTGGAGACCCTCCAGGTCAACGTGGGAAAGCTCTGCAACCAGACCTGCCGCCACTGCCACGTGGACGCGGGCCCCCACCGGACCGAGGTGATGACCCGCGCGACGATGGAGCGCGCGCTCGCTTTCCTCGAGGGGAGCGCCATCCCCCAGGTGGACATCACGGGGGGCGCCCCCGAGATGAACCCCGATTTCGCCTTCCTGGTCGAGGCCATCCGCGCCCTCGGCCGCCACGTGATGGTCCGCTGCAATCTGACTGTGCTATTCGTCCCCGGCAAGGGGTGGCTCCCGGAGTTCTACCGCCGCCACGGTGCCGAGCTCATCTGCTCGCTCCCCTGCTACCTGGGCGAAAACGTGGACCGCCAGCGGGGCCGGGGTGTCTTCGAGAAGAGCGTCGAGGCCCTCCGCCTCTTGAACGGCTTGGGCTACGGCCTTCCGGGGAGCCCGCTCCAGCTCCACCTGGTCTACAACCCCATCGGCGCCTACCTCCCGCCCCCCCAGGCCCAGCTCGAAGCGGACTACAGGCGGGAGCTCAAAGCCCGCTTCGCCATCCAGTTCCACCGCCTCTACACCCTCACCAACATGCCCATCCACCGCTTCGCCACTCAGCTCCGCCGCGAAGGGGCGTTCGAGAGCTACATGGCGCTCCTGCGCGAAAGCTTCAACCCGGAGACGGTCCCCCTGGTCATGTGCCGCACCCTCCTGAGCGTGGGCTGGGCTGGGACCATCTACGACTGCGACTTCAACCAGATGCTCGAGATGGCCATCTCCAACGGAAGGCCGCTCAAGCTCTGGGAGGTGGACCCCAAGGCCCTCGAGGGGGCGCCCATCCGGGTGGGGGAGCACTGCTTCGGCTGCACGGCCGGGGCGGGGAGCAGCTGCGGGGGGGCGCTCCGCTGAGGCGCCGGGCTGAGCTGTACTCCCTATCTCCTCTTCAGTCAAAGCGCATCCAGGCGGGACCCCGAGCTGCCAAGGCGCGACCGGGAGGCGCGTCGCAGGTAGGCGGGGAGGGGGAATTCCGGCCCCCTAGCTCGCCCTCGCCATCACCTTCTCGAGTTTGGCCAGGAACTCCTCGGTGGTGAGCACCCAGCCCATGCACCGGGCGATGTTCTGGAGGGCGAAGGTGTGGAGGTCGCTCCCGTACATGCTGTCGGCGCAGTCGGAGATGACGGCCAGGGTGTAGAGACGGTTGCTCGCATCGAAACAGGCGCACTGGACGCAGGTGTTGGTGTTGATGCCGAGGAAGATGAGGGTCTCGACCTTCAGGGTCTTGAGGAGGTACTCCAGGTCAGTCCCGTAGAAGATGCTGAGGGTCTTCTTATTGTCGATGACGTAATCGCCCGGCTCGGGGCCCACCTGGGGCATGAGCTCGGTCTGGACCGACCCCTCCAGGTTGTGGCCGGGGAGATTGGAGGGGGAGGGGACGTGGGGGGTGAGGGACGCCTTGGCCGCCACCACCGCGCGGTGGAAGGGGCGGGGGTTGGCGTTCTCAATCGGCCGCTTGACCAGCACCACATGAACGACGGGGAGGCCCGCCTCCCGGGCTGCCCGCAGCAGCCGCCCGCTGTTCTCCAGCACGCGGGCCGCCCGCTCGGCCGGCACGGGGAGGGTCGCGACCTCGGGGTCCAGGTGCCCGCGGTGCATGTCGATGGTGACGACCGCCGTGGACTTGGGGTCGAAGCGGAACTGTTCGTTGAGCTTCTGGATGAATTCCGACCGGTCCAGGATCTGGTCCATCGGTTTTCCTCCTTGCCGTTGGGCAATGTCCTAATTCGGGGTTGGCCGCTTAATCCTCTGGAGAATTTCTGAGGTGAGCTGGAATCTTTCGTCGCAAATCTCAAAAAGTTCTCGGCTGGGGCTCGTGTCGCGAGAAAAACTGCCATGCCAGAGAGTAACGAGAACCCCCTCCCGCTTGACAGCCTCAACCGCTGGCAGGAGGTCACTATCACCGCTGAACAAGGCGGCCCTATGAATTTTCCCCTTTCCAGCGAGAAGGGCCATGTCTACTCCCACCATGCAATCAACTCTTTTTTGGATGTACTCTCCTCCCCGGAACGCGAGTTGGCCCAATCTCACCTGAAAGCGAGGCAAATGATTTAAAGCTGTTATAAATCCGTGCTTTGAGGCATATCGGCTCTTTTCTTCTTCTGTTGGCGGATTGCCGAGGTAAGGAAGACAATGGTAGTAGTATGCGCGCAGGAGTTCGTCTGGCGAGGAGATCTCCTTGGCCAATTTCTCGAAATCTATTCGTGCGTTAGCGAAATCGTAATAGAGAACCTTGTCTATGTATCCACCATCGAGGAAAACCGCTACCGAACCCATGGCAGACATGCCCCCACATCGGATAATGCGCCCCCAAAAATAACAAGGGGCTCCTCCTTCCTGAGAAGAGCCCCGTAATACCCCTCCCGCCGTGTCCGTAGAAACAGCGGGGGCCATCCCTTTATCATAAATTTAACACTTGGTGCCGTTCGTGTCAAGAGAAAATCTGATTGCAGGAAAGATATTGATAAAAAATGACTTAGCTAAATTCTGGTAATGTCAACCAAAATACACCACTGCCTGCCGTTGGAGTACCCTTGGGGGGGCAGCCGGGCTTCGCTAAAATAAGGCAATGCCCCCTGGGTCTCCCTTCCACCCCCGGGGACTCTAGCACAACGGGATGTGGGATCAACCGCGAGAGGAGAAGCCCATGGCGTTCCAGGACGCGGCGGCCGTTTTTCTGCAAAAAGCGGCTCAGCACTTCGGCTCGGACGAGCGCTTCCAGGTGGAGATGGAGAGCGGGGGGCTGGAGCTGCGCCTCCGGGTGGCGGAGCGGGTCTGGTACGAGATGACGGCCTTCGAGGAGGAGGGCCGCCTCCGGGTGGGCCTCGCCCTCAGCGACCGGATAGCCAACGAGGCCATCGAGCAGGCCATCCTCGACAGCAAGGACACGCTCAGCGAGTTCTGCGAGGCGGGCTTCGACGACGCGGGGGAGGAAGAGCCCCACGAGGTCAAACACTTCCACGACGGCAACTTCCGCTTCTGCGTGGAGCTTCCCTGCGACGAGGCTCGCTTCGGCGAGGGGGAGTTCTACGCCCAGTCGCTTCGGGTGCTGGAGGGGCTCTACGACGCCTTCCAGGAGCACGTGGAGGGGGAGTAGGGGGAAGATTTGCCGGACCGACGGCTACTTGACGACCTTTGGACGACACACCCGGCTTTCACGAAATGGGGTTGAATGGATTCGAGCGGCCAACGGGACCGGAGGGGCATCCTTTCAGGTTGAGATGGGAAATTCCCGTAGAGGAAATTCCAGTGGTGGCGGACTTGGACCCGTTCCCTGCCGGGTTCTAGAGGTATGCTTGCTGAGCGCGATGTTGTCGCTGGCAGTTGCCTCTCCCTCCGAAGGCGGTATGGACGACGATGCCTGGCACCTCACCTTTCTGGGAGCCATCGGGACAGAATCAGTTCTGGCAGATTTGGCCTTTTTAAGGAGAGTAGATATCGCAAACACCTATTTTCTCGCTCTTTCCGCAGGGAGGGCCCTGGCCTCATATCGCGAC
>JBHIBR010000107.1:0-6457 GCA_046759145.1 Nitrospinota bacterium
GTCCCCCGCCCGAGCCGCCGGCCGGGGAGTCCCTGCCTCCCGGAGGATGGGGCAGCACCTGAGACCCTTGCCCGAGCGCGCCCGCCGGGGCCCTCGAACGCGGGGACCCCAATGCGCCTGCGCGTTGGGGACCCCCGCGGGGGGCGCCCATCCTTCCGCCCGCATGAGAGTCCCGCCCTTTTGGCTTGACCCGAGGGACCGGATGGGGTATGCAATAGAGCCTTGCGCCGGTCCCGCGCGAGGGAGGGGAAATGGGCGCACCCAGTGACCTGAAGGTCTTCTCCGGGCGGGCCAACCCCAAGCTCACCCAGGGCATCGCCGACTACCTGGGGGTGGAGGTCGGTCGCGCCGACATCTACGACTTCAGCGACGGGGAGATCTGCGTCCAGATCCAGGAGAACGTGCGGGGAGCTGACGTCTTCGTGGTCCAGTCGGTGTGCCACCCCTGCAATGACAACCTCATGGAACTCCTCATCATGCTGGACGCCTTCCGCCGGGCGTCCGCCCGGCGGATCACGGCCGTCATCCCGTACTACGGCTACGCCCGGCAGGACCGCAAGGTACAGCCCCGGGTGCCCATCACGGCCAAGCTGGTGGCCAACCTCCTGGTGGCGGCGGGGACCGACCGGGTGCTGGCCATGGACCTGCACGCGGGTCAGATCCAGGGTTTCTTCGACATCCCGGTGGACCACCTCTTCGCCACGCCCGTCTTCATCGAATACCTGCGAGGCCGCGAGATGCACAACCTCGTCGTCATCTCCCCCGACGCCGGCGGTGTGGAGCGGGCCCGGGCCTTCGCCAAGCGGCTGGGGGCTTCGCTGGGCATCCTGGACAAGAGGCGAGAGGGTGTGAACGTCACCGAGGTGGTCCACATCATCGGCGAGGTGGAGGGGCGGGACGTCCTCATCGTGGACGACCTGGTGGACACGGCGGCCACGTTGACCAAGGGGACGGCGGCCCTCAGGGAGGGGGGGGTGCGTCGGATCTTCGCCTGCTGCACCCACGCCGTCCTCTCCGGTCGAGCCCGGGAGCGGCTGGCCCAGTCATGCATCGAGGAGCTGGTCGTCACCGACACCATCCCGGTCGAGCCCCAGGCTGCTGAGGCGACGCGCATCCGGGTGCTCTCGGTCGCCGCACTGCTGGGCGAGGCCATCCGCCGCATCCACGCCGAGGCCTCGGTGAGCAGCCTGTTCGTCGAGGGGGGGAGCGGTCTCCCTCGGGGGAGGGGTATGGAGGAACTGGTTCTCAAGGGCGAACGGCGCGAGCGCCTGGGGAAGGGGCCGAGCCGCGCCCTCCGCCGGGAAGGCGGCGTCCCGGCCGTGGTGTACGGCCAGCGGGAGCCCCTTCCCATCGCGGTGGACCCCCGGGTGCTGGAGAGGCTACTGGCCACCGAGGGGGGTGAGCACGCCCTCCTCCAGCTCGACCTCCCCGGTGAGCGCCCGGGCGAGCGGAAGGCGATCGTCAAAGAGCTCCAGCGCGACCCCGTCAAGCCCCGCTTTCTGCACGTCGACTTCCTGGAGGTGCGGATGGACCGGGCCGTCCGCGTCGACGTGCCCATCCTCCTGCGGGGGGAGGCCCCGGGCGTGAAGGCGGGCGGGGTACTGAGTCAGCAGCTCCGCGCGCTCGCCATCGAGTGCCTCCCCGGCCTCATCCCCCGGGCTATTGAGGTGGACATCGGCGGCCTGGAGCTGGGCGACACCGTCCACGTGCGGGACATCTCGATGCCGGAGGGGGTGGAGGCGGTGGTCGACCCCGACGAGCCGGTGGCCTCGGTGACGGCGGTCGCCGAGGAGGTGGAGGAGGTGGCGGCCCCGGCAGAAGCCCCCGCCGCGGCGGAGGAACCGTTGGAGGGCGAGAAGGAGGGGGAGGGGGCTTCCTAGCGGGAGGCCGTGAAGCGGGTGGGGACGCTCATCGTGGGCCTGGGCAACCCGGGCCCCGAGTACGGCGCCAGCCGTCACAACGTGGGCTTCTGGGTGGTGGACCTCCTGGCCGCCCAGCACCGCATCCGGGTGACGCGCAAGGGCCATTACTCCCTGGTGGGTAATGGCTTTATTTGCGGGGAGCCGGTGGTCCTGGCCAAGCCCCAGGCCTTCATGAACCGCAGCGGCCTCGCGGTGGGCGCCCTGCTTTCGGCGCTGGGCTTGGGACCGGGCGTGATGGTGGTGGTCCACGACGACATCGACCTCCCCCTGAGCCGCCTCAAGCTCAAGACCCGCGGCGGCGACGCCGGCCACCTGGGGGTGCGGAGCATCATCGAGGCGCTGGGCACGGGCGAGTTCCGCCGCCTTCGGGTGGGGGTGGGCCGGCCCGCGGGGAAGGGGGAGATGGTGGATTACGTCCTGAGCCCCTTCGCGGAGGAAGAGATTCCCCTGGCCGAGGAGGCCGCCGTAGCGGCCGCCGCGCGGGTGTGCGAGCTGGTGAGGGGCTCCCCAGGCGGCAAGCCGCCTGGGGTCCCCGTGAGGCCCCCCACCACCCCTCGGCGGGCCGTCGGAAGAGGGGACCTCGAGGTTCCCCGGAGGAAGGACTGACATTGAGGAGGTGGAGATGATCGCACTCGCACCGTGGGCCTCGGTGTTCGGGGTGGGAGGGCTCGCCCTGGCGGGGCTGGTTTACATCTACGTCGTGAGGCAGCCAGCGGGAAACGAGACGATGGCGCGCCTGGCGGCCCGGATACACGAAGGGGCCTTCGTGTTCCTCAAGCGTGAGTACCAGATCCTGGCCATCTTCGTCGTCGTGGTATTTCTCCTGCTCTCCTATTTCATCAGCCCCTGGACGGGCATCGCCTTCATGAGCGGGGGCATCTGCTCCATCCTGGCGGGGTTTTTCGGGATGAACGCCGCCACGCGGGCGAACGTCCGCACAGCGGCCGCCGCCAACCGGGGGGGCCAGGCCCATGCCCTGAGCACGGCCTTCTTCGGGGGTACCGTCATGGGCCTCTCGGTGGCGAGCCTGGGGCTGCTGGGGGTGGGGGTGTTCTTCCTCCTCTTCGCGGGGACGAACCCGGCCATCATCAACGGCTTCGCCATGGGGGCGAGCTCCATCGCCCTCTTCGCCCGGGTGGGCGGGGGCATCTACACCAAGACCGCCGACGTAGGTGCCGACCTGGTGGGGAAGGTGGAGGCGGACATCCCCGAGGACGACCCGCGCAACCCGGCCGTCATCGCCGACAACGTGGGGGACTGCGTGGGCGACGTCGCAGGGATGGGGGCCGACCTGTTCGAATCCTATGTGGGCGCCATCGTCTCCACCATCTTCATCGGCGCCACCCTGGGCGCGGTCTCGAAGGAGGCGGCCATGGCCTACCCGATGCTCCTCACCATGGCCGGCCTGGTGGCCTCGGTCCTGGGCGTCGCCTCGATGCGCGCCCTCGCGCACCTGAACCCGGCGGCCGCCCTGCGCGGGGCCACCACCCTGAGCACGGTCCTCTTCCTCCTGCTGGCCTACGGGGTGACGGTGAGTCTGGGGCTGCCGTTGGGCAACTTCTGGGCCGTGGTGGCGGGCTCGTTGGGCGGGGTGGCCATCGGCCTGATCACGGAGTACTACACCGCCGGGAGCCCCATCATCCGCACGGCGGAGAGCTGCCAGACCGGGGTGGCCACCAACATCATCACGGGCTTCGCGATGGCCATGGAGAGCGTGGTGGCCCCGCTCGTGGTGCTGGCGGCGGCCACCTACGCGGCCGCCGCTTCGGCGGGTCTCTACGGTATCTCGGTGGCGGCGGTGGGGATGCTCTCCACCATCGGCATCACCATGTCGGTGGACGCCTACGGCCCCATTGCCGACAACGCGGCCGGAATCAGCGAGATGGCCCGCCTGGGCTCCGACACCCGCAAGATCACCGAGGGCCTGGACGCCCTGGGCAACACCACGGCCGCCATCGGGAAAGGGTTCGCCATCGGTTCGGCGGCGCTCACCGCGCTTGCCTTCTACGCCGCCTACACCACCGCCGCGAAGCTCGAGCGGATCGACCTCACCGAGTACCCGGTAGTGGTGGGGATGCTCATCGGGGGGGCCATCCCCTTCTTCATCGCCTCCTCCACCATGACCAGCGTGGGGAAGGCGGCCTTCAAGATGGTCCAGGAGATCCGGCGCCAGTTCCGGGAGATCCCCGGCCTCATGGAGGGTCGCGCGGAGCCCGACAGCGCCCGTTGCATCGACATCAGCACGGCCGCAGCCCTGAGGGAGATGGTGCTGCCCGGCGTGGTGGCGGTGGGGATGCCGGTGCTGATGGGGTTCCTCCTCGGGCCGGCCGCCCTGGGCGGCATGCTGGCCGGGGCCACCCTCGTCGGGGTGCTGCTTGCCCTCACCATGGCCAACGGCGGCGGCGCCTGGGACAACGCCAAGAAATACATCGAGGAGGGCCACCTGGGGGGCAAGGGCTCCGATGCGCACAAGGCCGCGGTGGTGGGAGACACGGTGGGTGACCCCATGAAGGACACCGCGGGGCCCTCCATGAACATCCTCATCAAGCTCATGTCCGTGGTCTCCCTGGTGATGGCGCCACTGTTCATCCGATGACGCTCTTGCCGCCCAGGGGGGAGTGTGCTAGCTTGAGGCGCTTGTGGGGCACCCCAAGGGGACCCCAGGCGGCTCGCCGCCTGGGGAGCCCCCCGAGCGTCAGGCCGCTTGGGGGGCCCCCTGTGGGGCCCGGCGTGCCGAGCCCAGGAGGAATCGCGGAAGTCGGAGGAGAATCGTCCCGGTGCCGCTCTACGAGAGCCTCTTCATGGTCAACCCGGAGCTCAGCGAGGAACGCGCCGAGCAGCACCTCCGCAACGTCCAGGACCTGATCGCCCGCATGGGGGGTGAGAGCCTGGAGGTGGAGCGCTGGGGCAAGAAGCGCCTCGCCTACCGGATGAACAAGCACCGCTACGGCATCTACCTCCTCATGCGCTACCGGGGCCAGCCGGGCCTCGTGGGGGAGCTCGAGCGTTACTTCCGCCTCGACGAGGAGATCCTGAAGTTCATCACGGTGCGCATCGAGGAGCGCCGCCTCCGGAAGGAGGAGGAGATGCGGCAGAAGAGGGCCGCGGCCGAAGCTCGGGTGCGCGCCCGGCGCGAGCGAGCGGAGAGGGACAAGGAAGGGGAAGAGGAAGAGGCCCGGCAAGGGCCAGTGGATCCGGCCCCCTCTCCCGAGATTTCGGCCCCCCCCCCGCCCGCGGCGAGCCTCGGGAGGTAGGCTCCTGTGGCGAGTCTCAACAGCGTCTTCCTCCGGGGCAACCTCACGCGCGACCCCGAGCTGCGCTACCTGCCGAGCGGCACCCCTGTGGTCTCCTTCGGCCTGGCCGTCCCCCGGCGGTTCCGCCGGGGGGAGGAGTGGCAGGAGGAGGTCTGCTTCGTGGACGTGACGGCGTTCGGCCGCCAGGCCGAGGCCTGCAACGCGAACCTCACCAAGGGGAGCGCTGTGCTCATCGACGGGCGCCTGCAGTACCGGACCTGGGAAGGGGAGGGGGGCACCCGGCGGAGCAAGCACGAGGTGGTGGCCAACAACGTGCACATCCTGGCGCGGGCGAAGGCGGCCGGGCCCGGGCCGGTGGAGCCCCCCGCCGAGCCCCCGCCCGACGATGACATCCCCTTCTGACCCCTAGGGGCGGGGCGCCATGCAACCCAAGAGGAGGAAGAGGAGGCGGTTCATCCGGAAGAAGGTGTGCCGCTTCTGCGTGGACAGGGTAGCCTACATCGACTACAAGGACACCAAGGCCCTCCGCAACCTGGTGACCGAACGGGGCAAGACCATCCCGCGGCGCATCTCGGGCAACTGTGCCCGCCACCAGCGCCAGCTCACGGTGGCCATCAAGCGCGCCCGCATCATGGCGCTCATCCCCTTCACGGTGGAGCGCCAGTAGGGGGCCCGGCGGGGAGAGAAGGGATGCGCATCATCCTGCGCGAAGACGTGCCCAACCTGGGCGAGGCGGGCGACGTGGTGGAGGTGAAGGACGGCTTCGCCCGCAACTACCTCTTGCCCCGCCGGCTCGCCATCCGCGCGACGGCCACCACCGAGAAGGCGCTCGCCCACGAGCGCAAGCTCCGGGAGGACCGCCTCCGCATGCTCCGCAAGGGTGCCGACAGCCAGGCGGAGCGGCTGGGCCGGGCGGAGTGCATCATCCCCGTCAAGGTGGGGGAGAGCGACCGCCTCTACGGTTCCGTCACCAGGCTGGACATCCAGGAGGCCCTCGCCGCCCAGGGGATCGTCCTGGACCGACGCCGCATTCTTCTCGAGGAGCCCATCAAACATCTGGGGGACTACGCCGTGCGGGTGCGGCTCCACCCCGAGGTGACGGCCGAGGTGCCGGTGCGCGTCGTCCCCGCGGAGGAGGGGGGGACGACCCCGGCGGCGCCGGAGCCCGCAGCCGAGAGGATCGCGGAACCCGACTTCGGCGAGCTCAGTCGAGCCGAGGCCCCACCCCAGGGGGATTGACGCCACCGCCTGGCGTCCCCAAGCGGCAAGCCGCTTGGGGTT
>JBHIBR010000108.1:0-6420 GCA_046759145.1 Nitrospinota bacterium
CGTTCGGTGGACCGACTAGGCGACCGTGACCGACTTGGCGAGGGCGCGGGGTTTGTCCACCTCGCGGCCCAGGGCGACGCCCACGAAGTAGGCGAGGAGCTGCCCGGCCAGGAGGTGGAGGAAGGGGGCGAGCAGTGGGGAGACACTGGGGAGGGGGATGTCCGCCTGGTAGAGAATGTGGTCCTCCTCCGAGTCGTCGAACCGAAGGCCCAGCAGCCAGCCTCCCCGCGCCCGGACCTCCTCCACGCTGCTCAGTGTGAGTTCATAGAGGGTGCGCTGGGAGCGGGGGGGTACGAGCACCACCGTCCGCACCCTCTCGTCGATCATGGCGATGGTGCCGTGCTTGAGGAAGCCCGCCGACATCCCTTCGGCGTGGTGGTAGGTGACCTCCTTCATCTTCAAGGCGCACTCCAGGGCGGCGGGGTAGTAGATGCCCCGGCCCAGGTAGAGCCAGTTGCTGACCCCGGCGTTTTCGGTCGCGAAGGTGTGGACCAGTCCGGACCGCTCGTTGAGCGCCCCCTGCAGGATGGCAGGGAGGTCCCCCAGGAGCCTCCGGTGGGAGTCCCGGGCGTCTGGAGGGAGGTGCCCCACCCGCACCCCCACCTCCGAGGCCACGAGCAGAAGGAGCACCATCTGGCTCAGCGCCGCCTTGGTGCTCACCACACAGATCTCCGGCCCCGACCCCTGGAGGATGGGCAGGTCCACCAGGCGCACCATGGAAGAGCCCATGACGTTCACGATGGCCGCCGTCCGGGCGCCCGCAGCCCGGGCCGTCCGCAGGGCGCTGAGCGTGTCGTAGGTCTCCCCCGACTGGCTGATCGCCACCACCAGTGCCTCCGGCCCCGGGCGGGCGAGGTGGAGGAACTCGTCGGCGCTCACGGCGGGCACGAAACGCCCGGCCAGCTCGCTGAAGAGGTACTGCCCCACCTGGCCCACGTAGTGGGTGGTCCCCACCCCCACCAGGAAGGTCTCCCGGCTCTCGGCAATCAGCGCCGCGAGGCGGTCGATCAGGTCGGATTCCACGTTCAGCGCGCTCGTCACCGTCTGGGGCTGCTCGTAGATCTCCTTGAGCATGTAGTGGGGGTAGCCCCCCCGCCGGCTCATCTCGGCGTCCCAGGCAATCTCGACCGCCTCCTTGGGGACGGGCTCCTGGGAGTCGATGTGGCGCACCATGAAGGCGTCTTTGGTGAGGACGGTGTACTCGCCGTCCTCCATGATGACCGCCGAGCGGGTGAACTCGATGAAGGCGTTGAAGTCCGAGCCGAGGAAGTTGGTCTGGTTGCCCAGGCCGATGATGAGGGGGCTCTCCCGCTTGGCGCCGAACACCCGGTCGGGGGTGTGGCTGGAGATGAGGGCCAGGGCGAAAGTGCCTTCCAGTTCCCGGAGGGTGCGGACGAAAGCCTCCTCCACGTCAGCGGCCTCGGCGAAGTGGGCCGCCACCAGGTGTGCGACCACCTCGGTGTCTGTCTCCGAGGCAAAGCGGGCACCCCGGGCCTCGAGGCGCTCGCGCAGCTCCCTGTGGTTGGAGATGATGCCGTTGTGGACCACCGCGAAGGCGCCGCTGCTGTCCAGGTGGGGATGGGCGTTCTCGGGGCTCACCCGTCCGTGAGTGGCCCAACGCGTGTGGGCCACCCCCACCCGCCCCCGGACCCCGGCGAGGTGCTCCTTGGCGTTCACTTCGTCCACCGACCCCACGTTCTTGCGCACCTCGATGCGGCCGTTCCGCTGGACGGCCACGCCGCATGAGTCGTAGCCCCGGTACTCGAGGTTGCGGATGCAGCGGAAGAGCTGGGAGCCCACGTTGCGGGCGCTCACGACGGCGGCGATACCGCACATCTCAGCGCTCCGGCCGGGGGTGGGAGTAGCTGTGGGGGATGACCCCGGCGGCGGGGATGACCGTGCCAGCCATGAGCGTGTTGCTCGCTCCCACCCGCGCCCCGTCGCCGATGAAGGCCCCGAGCTTGGGGAGCCCGGTGCCGATCTCCTGCCCGTTCACCCGGCAGAGGATGGGGGAGCGGTCCAGGTAGTTGTTGATGGTCATGGTGCCCGAGCCCACCTCCACGTCCTCCCCCACCACGCTGTCGCCCACGAAGGAGAGGCGCCCCACCTTGGCTCGGCCGAAGAGCACACAGTTCTTCAGCTCCACCCCGTAGCCCACCGTGGTCTCCGGCCCCACGCAGGTGTAGGGACGGATGAGGACGTTGTTGCCCACGAAGGAGCGCCGCCCGATGAAGCAGGGGCCGACCATCACCGTCCCCGACTCCACCACCACGTCCTCCTCCACCCGGACGGGCCCCCGGAGCTGGACGTCCCCCCGGAGCTGGACGCTGCGGTCGAGCTCGGCGCTCTGCCAGCTGTCCATCACCATCCGGTTCGCCCGGAGGATGTCCCAGGGGTAGCAGGCGTCCACCCAGCCCCCCTCCCAGATGGAGGCGTAGAGCCCTTCCTCGGCGATGAGACGGGAGAGGCCCTGCTCCATCTCCCCCTCCTCCAGATAGTCCAGGATCCGGTAGGGGAGGACGAAGGCCCCCGCCAGCACGTAGTTGCCCCGCTCGCCCATCCCCGGTTTCTCAACGAGGCGGTCGATGCGCATCTCGGGGCCCAGGTAGACGTTCCCGTACAGGCCCGTCTCGGGCGTGTGGCACACCGCCGCCGCCGCCCCCCCCATCGAAGCGAACGTCTGGAGGGTCTGGAGGTAGATGTTGTTGTCGGTGACCACGTCGGCGTAGGCGAGGAGGAAGTACTCCCCCTCCTCGAAGCGCTCGCGGGCGAGGCCGACGGCCTGGGCGATGCTGCGGGGGCTCTCCTGGATGAGATAGTCGATGGCCATCCCCCAGCGGGCGCCCCGCTCGAAGTAGGCGGTGATGCGCTCCCGGCGGTGGCCCACCACCATGATCACATCCCGCACCCCCGCCGCCCGCAGTTGCAGGAGGGTGTTCTCCAGGAGGTAGCGCCCCCCGACCGAGATCATGGCCTTGGGGCGGGTGGTGGTGAAGGGGACGAGATTTGCGCCGACGCCAGCCGCCAGGATGAGCGCTTTCAACGAGATTTCCCCCCAATAGAGTTTTGCGCCCCTACGTCCGCAGCAAGCCCGGGCGGTGGCTGATTATAGCATAGCCTTATAGCATTGTCCCCCCAGCGAGAGGGCCATCTCCACCACCCGACACACCATGGGCCTTCCGCCCACCGGGTGGAGGACCTTCGGGAGGGGGGAGGCCATGCGGGCGCCCTTCCCCGCCGCGAGCACCACGGCCGCAAAAGAGGGCACTACTGCGGCCGCCGAAGCCCCTCAGCCCCTCCCCTTGGGGGCGAGGCCGAGCTGGACCACCTTGCGCCTGAGGGTATTGCGGTTGAGCCCCAGGAGGCGGGCGGCGCGAACCTGGTTGCCCCCGGTCTCCCGCAGCACCACCTGGAGCAACACCCGCTCTACGCTCTCGATGGTGACTTCGTAGAGGTCGCCCCTGCGGTGGGGACTCTGGCGGTGGATCACATCGGAGAGACGCTCGCGGAGGATGGCCTCGAGGCTGCTCCGGCTCCCCTCCACCACGGCGGGGGGCCCCTCCAGGTGGCGCGCGTCCACCACTTCCCCTGAGGCCAAGGCGCAGGCGCGCGCCAGGACGCGGGTGAGCTCCTCCAGGTTCCCGGGCCAGGGTCGGGAGGAGAGCCAGCGAGCGGCACCGGGCGAGAGCCTCTTCTTCTCCCCTTTCATGGCCTCGCAGAGAACCTCCAGCACGCGGGAGGCGAGCGCCGGTATGTCCCGGCGGCGCTCCCGGAGAGGAGGGACCTCTACCCTCTCCGCCGGCAAGCTCCCCAGGGCGGGCACCAGATCCTTCCGGCGGCGGATCTGTCCCAGCTCGCCCCGGTAGCCGATGAGCACCCGGAAAGCGGGCGAGGGAGCCTCCCGCACGCGCTCGGCGATGCGCTCCTGGAGAGGGGGGGGAAGGAGGTTCATCTCATCCAGAAAGAGTGTCCCCCCCATCTCCATGAGTTCGGCCGGGCTCTCTCCCGGCGGGCCTCTTTCGAGGAGCTCACGGCGAACCACCGAGGGGGCCTGGCCCCGCCAGTCGAGATGGAAGAAGGGGCCCTCCTCCGCTGAACCGAGGGCGTGGAAGCCACGTGCCGCCTGGGCCCTCTCCGTGCCCGGCTCCCCCGCGAGGAGAAGATGCGCCGGGCGCCGGGCGGCCTCCCGAAGCCGGGCGCAGAAGCGCTGGCAGGCCTGGCTCTCACCCCAGAGGGGGGGCGCCGGCTGCGGGGTGGCCATCCGGCGCATCCACCGCAGTTCGCGCCCCAGTCGCCGCACCTCCCGCGCCCGGAGGGCCACCTGGGCCACCCCCTCCGCATCCAGGGGCTCCAGGAGGTAGGCCCACGCCCCAGCCCCCACCGCCTGGAGGAGCGAGTGGCGCGCCCCAGCCGGCCCCACCACCACCAGCGGGGGGCGCTCCTCCATCGCCTCGAACAGGGGGCGTACCCGGCCCCAGGGGTGGGCCTCGTGGTCCAGGAGGATGAGTCCGCACTGACGGAGGGAGCCCGGAGCCAGGCTGGCCGGGTCCGAGACTCTCCGCAGCTCCAAGCCCCGAGCCGCCAGCTCCTCCCGGAGCCTCACCCTCTCCTTCGACTCGGGGCCGACCAAAAGGACGGACACTGCTCCCCTGCCCCCCATCCTCCAGAGCCAGACGAAAGAGACCCCTTAGCCCGCGAGGCGGAAGATCGGGCCCGCCTCCCCCACTCCGATGAGCTCCACCGCCGCCCCCAACTGCGACTCGGAGCCGGCGCCGGGGTGGGCCCCTTCTGCGGAGTCCGGAGCTTCTCCGACGAGCCGCCCCAGCACCCGGACCCCCTCGGCCAGGTCCACCAGCGCCAAGAGGTATGGCACCTCCTCGCGGAAGCGGGGGGAGCTCACGTGCACCCGGGTGTAAGAGTAGAGCGCCCCGCGGCCGGAAAACTCCCTCGGCTCAAGGTCGGCCGCGCCGCACCGACCGCAGAGGGCACCCTCCTGCCAGGCCAGGCGGCCGCATTGCCGGCACCTCCACCCCCGGAAGGGACCTCGCGGCCCGCTCCTCTCCACCTCCCCTTCCTCCTCAACGAGGCGGGCCCAGGATGTGAACGACGCAGGTGGCCCCCGACCCTCCCAAGTTCTGGGCCAGACCCACCTCCGCCCCCCCGACCTGGCGCTCGCCCGCCTCGCCCCTGAGCTGCACCACCAGCTCGTGCACCTGGGCGAGCCCCGTCGCCCCCACCGGGTGCCCCTTGGCCTTGAGGCCGCCGCTGGTGTTGACCGGGAGCCTCCCTTCCCGCGAAGTCCACCCCTCCAGGGCCGCCCGGAAGCCGGCACCTTTGGGGAAGAACCCCAGGTCTTCCACCGCGAGGATCTCGGCGATGGTGAAGCAGTCGTGCACTTCGGCGAGGTCCACGTCCGAGGGGCTCAGGCCCGCGGCGTCGAACGCGCGGCGGCCCGCCTCCACGGTGGCGTCGAGGCGCGTGATCTCCGCCTTCTCCTCCAGGGCGAGGGCGTCGGAGGCCTGGGAGGAGGCCAGCACCTCGACCGCCCCGTCTCGGTAAGCGCGGGCGCGCTCCCAGGGGCAGAGCACGCAGGCCGCCGCCCCATCGCTGATGAGCGAGCAGTCGTAGACCCCCAGGGGCTCGGCCACGGGACGGCCGCCCAGGGCCTGCTCCAGGGTGAGGGGCTTGCGGAGGTGGGCGTTGGGGTTCAGGAGGCCGTTCGCCTGGTTCTTCACCGCCACCGCCGCCAGCGCTTCCCGGGGGGCGTCGAACTGGTGCAGATAGCGGCGGGCGATGAGGGCGAAGAGGGCGGGGAAGGTGGCCCCCGCGTTCACCTCCACCTCCCAGTCGCCGGCGCAGGAGAGGATGTGGGTGGCCTGCCGGGTGTCCACCGAGGTCATCTTCTCAGCCCCGGCCACCAGCACCAAGTCGTGGGCCCCCGACGCCACGGCCAGCACCCCCTGCCGCAGCGCCAGCCCGCCGGAGGCGCAAGCCCCCTCCACCCGCGTACAGGGCACCGGGCGCAGGCCCAGGGCGCGGGCGGCATAAGGGGCGAGGTGGCTCTGGCCCGTGAAGGACTCGGCCGCGAAATTGCCGAGGTAGAACGCCTCCACCTCGGCCCGATCCACCCCCCCATCGGCGAGGGCGGCCTCGCAGGCCTGAGCCACCAGGGCCGAGAGCGACTCCGAACGCACACCGAATCGCGTGAGCCCCACGCCCAGGATGGCGACGCGCCGCACCTTCGAGCTCACCTCCCCCCGGCGAGCGCCTGAGAGCCTCCTTCCATCCTACCTCCCCACGCCGCCCCCTGGGGCGAAGCCCTTCACACGAAAGGGCTCAGAGCCTCTTGCCCTGGCTCGCATTGGCGCGGAGGTCCGCCTCGCAGGCTGGCCCGGCGGTGTCGACGCCAGGCGGTCTCTC
>JBHIBR010000109.1:0-6418 GCA_046759145.1 Nitrospinota bacterium
CCAGCGACACGGTCCCCGAGTCCACCCCCACCACCTGGCCCGCCGCGATCAGGAGGTCTGCGGGGAGCGAGAGGTTTGTGCCCGTGAGGGTGAGGCCCCCCGCGCCCCGCCGGAGGAGGGCGTGGGTGAACGCCATGGGACAGCGGCCGATGGTGAAGCCGCCCATCCCCAGGAGGGCGCCCTCGGGGACGAGAGAGGCCGCCTCCTCCAGGCTCAGGAGCTTTCCGGCCAACGCTTCGCTCCTTCCCGACCCTAGGCCTTCCCCGCCTCCTTGAGGAGCGCCTCGGGGTCGAGCTTCAGGAAACGGCAGGCGTTGTAGAAGACGAAATTCTCGTACACCCCCTCCTTCCAGGTGTGGTGCTTCCCGCCCCACTCGAACCCCTCGGCGTGCATCCGGTCGAAGGCTTCGAGCCACACCTCGGGGGCCACGGCGGGGTAGTCGCTCCCGAAGACGAATTTGTCGGGCAGGAGGCTGTTCCAGAATTGCATCAGCGCCGGCTCGCAGGCGCAGAGATACTGGGGCATCCAGCCCGAGAGGTCGAGCACCACGTTCTCGTGGCGCCACAGCACGGCCAGCGCCTCCTGGCACCAGGGCCATCCGCCGTGGGTGAGGATGATGCGGAGGTCGGGGAAGTCGGTGGCCACCTCGTCGATGGTCCAGGGCATGGAGTATTTGATCTTGCAGCCGGTGAGGCGGGTGGTGCCCGTGTGGAAGAGTACCGCCATGTCCAGCTCGCAGAGCTGCTCGTAGATGGGGTACATGAGCTCCTCGTCGTTGGGCCAGACGTCGAGCCAGGAGGGGTGGCACTTCATCCCCACCATCCCCAGCTCGTCGTGGCAGCGCTGGAGCTCGTACAGGGCCCCCTTGGGGGTTTGGGGGTCCACGCCGCAGAAGCCGAGGAAGAGGTCCGGGAACTGGCGGCAGTAGTCCGCCACGAAGTCGTTGGGGAGCATGGAGCCCGTCTGGCTGAAGGCGATCTCGTTCTGGATGACCGCCCGCAGCACGCCGGCCCCCTTCAGGCTCTCGTAGGTCTCCTCGATGGGGATGGGCCGCTTCTCCTTCACCCAGACGTGCATGGGGCTGCGGGGGTTCTGGCCGAAGAAGGTGGCCCCGTCTTTGTACGCCTCGCCGTAGCCGTGGAGGGTCTCGCGGGTGAAGGTGTGGATGTGGATGTCGATGATGGGCACGCTGGGAGGGGGCATGGGGGCGTCCTCCTTCGAATGGGAAGAGGCCTGGGGGAGCGGGCCAATGGCGGCCCTCGGACGCGCCGAGCTTACCCGAAGATGGGTTCGCTGTAAATTTCTTCTGTTGACGGCCCTCCGGGCGCCTGGTAGCATTCGCGGGTTCGCACTCCCTTACCCCTTCGCCCGAGTGCGGGCGGGGGCGCTCGCAAGAGCTCCCGCTCAGGAGTCCTCCTTGGAGCTGAGACAGAGGGGATTTCTGCTCGGGGCGGCGGGGCTTGTGGTCCTGCTCCTGGCGAGCGGGGCGGCGGCCTCTCCCTTTCCCGTGGAGGGGGAGTGGTCGCGGCGCTTCCCGCTTCCCTCCACTCTTCGCCCTGCCGTCTCCTTCTGGAAAAAGGTCTTCACCCGCTACCGCACGCGCGAGGCGGTCCTCCACGACAAGGAGCACCCGGCCCTCGTCTACGGGGTGGTGCGCCTCGATGGGCCCTGGAGGGCGACTCTCTCCCAGCGGCGGCGCCTGCGGAGGGCGCGCAAGAGGGTGCGGGGGTGGCTCCTGGCCCTCGCCCGCGGGAGGGCAGAGCTGGTCCCGGCGCGCCAGCGGGAGCGTCTGAGATCCCTCTTGCGCCCGTATGGGCGCCGCTATTCCTTCTCGAAGGCTGCGGCCAACCTCCGCACCCAGGTGGGCCTGCAGGAGACCATCCGCGAGGGCCTCATCCGGGCGGGCCGCTACCTGCCCCGGATGCGGGCCATCTTCCGGCGCGAGGGCCTCCCCGAGGAGCTCACCCTGCTGCCCTTGGTGGAGTCGGCCTTCCGTCCGGATGCCATGAGCGCGGCGGGGGCGGCGGGCATCTGGCAGTTCACGCGAGGGACGGGCCGTCTCTTCTTGAAGGTGGGCTACGGGGTGGATGAGCGCCGCGACCCCGTCCTCTCCACCCGGGCGGCGGCGAAGCTCCTCAAGAGGGCCTATGAGGAGCTGGGCACCTGGCCCCTGGCCATCACGGCTTACAACCACGGCATCGCGGGCATGCGGCGGGCTGTCGCACGGGTGGGGAGCCGCGACATCGGCGTCATCAGCCGCCGGTACCGGGGGCGGCGCTTCGGGTTCGCGTCGAAGAATTTCTACGCCGAGTTCCTGGCCGCCCTTGAGGTGGCGCGGGAGAGCCACCGCCACTTCGGGAGCTTCAGGGTCGCGGCCCCTCTTAAGTTCGACACCTTCCGCCTTCCGGATTTCCTCTCCCTGGGTGCCCTCACCCGGAGGTTTCCCCTCTCCGTCGAAGAGGTGCGGCGCCTCAACCCGGCGTTGCGTCGGCCCATCTTCCAGGGCAGGCGCTTCCTCCCCCGGGGCTACCCCCTTCGGGTGCCTCCTGGGAAGGGGCCTCTTCTCGCCCGCGCCTACTCCCGCATCCCGACCAGGGAGCGCTTCGCGACCCAGCCGCGCCCCGCCCGCTACCGGGTGAGACGTGGTGAGAACCTGAGCCTCATCGCCCGGCGCTACGGGCTCAGCGTGCGAGATCTCATGGCGGCCAACGGGCTCCGCGGCGCGCGCATCTACGCGGGCCAGAGCCTGCGCATCCCGCCGCTCATCGCACCCGCCCGCCCCGGACGTGCGGAAGCGGTGGCCCGCGCATCCGCGGCTCCCCCTGCCCCCTCCTCCCCCCCTCCCCCCGAGCCCGAGAGCGTGCGGGGGGTGCGGGCGCGGGGCGGGAAGAGGGGCAAGGAAGCCCTAGCCCGCGGGGACAAGGTGAGTGGCGAGGGCGGCGGTCGGGCGGAGCAACCTCGCGACCGGGCCCCGCAGACCGCCCGCAAAGCCCAGGGGCCTCCCCGGGTCGGGACCATCGAGGCGCGGCCGGAGGAGACCTTGGGTCACTACGCCGAATGGCTCGAGGTGCGAGCCTCCGACCTCCGTCGGTTGAACGGCTTTCGCTTTGGGCGCCCGCTGCGTGTGGGCCAGCGGCTGCGCCTCCCCTTCACCCGGGTGAGCGCGGAGGAGTTCCAGAACCATCGGGAGGAGTACCACGCCTCCATCCGGGAGGACTTCGAGGAGAACTACCGCGTGGGCGGCACCATCTCCCACACCGTTCGCAAGGGGGAGAACCTCTGGCGGCTCGCCTACGAGATATACGAGGTTCCCACCTGGCTCCTTCACCAATATAATCCTGGTAAGGACCTGAGCGAGCTCTCCCGGGGAGAGAGGCTCGTAGTGCCGGTGGTGGTCCCCCGCTGAGGGGGAAGACCTCCGCCCCCCGAAGGTGGGCGGATGGAGGTAGAGGGAGTGGAGGGCCAGGAGCCCTTAGGGGAGGGGAGCCGCCTCTTCGCAGGGCTCGCTTACCTGCCCCCGCTGTTGTTCCTCATTCCGCTCCTCTTGGTGCGGGGGGACCCTTTCGCGCGGCATCACGCCCGCCAGGGGTTCGCCCTCCACCTGGCGGCGGTAGCCCTCGTCACCTGGGTCGAGCTTGTGGCCTACCTGCTATCGGTCATCCCGTTGCTGGGGGGCCTCCTCCTCTTCCTCCTCCGGTTCATCCTCTACGCGGGGCTCGTGGGGGCGGCCATCGCCGGGGTGTGGCACGCCGCCCGGGGGGAATACTGGAAGCTGCCCTTCCTCGGCAGCTACGCGGAGCAGCTCCAGATCTGAGGGAGGCCGCTCGATGGAGATCGCCGTCGCCCGGGACGTCTTTCACCGAGCCCTGCAGGGCATGCAGGGGGTGGTGGAGAGCAAAAGCAGCGCCATGCCCATCCTGCAGAACTTCCTCCTCGACGCGCGGGAGGGCGAGATCCTCCTCCAGGGGACGGACCTCGACATCGGCCTCAAGGCCCGCTACCCGGCCCGGGTGGAGGGAGAGGGGGCGGTCACCCTCCCCGCCCGCAAGCTCTTCGACATCGTCCGGGAGCTCTCGGGGGAGGAGGTCCGCCTGGTCGAGGAGAAGGGCCAGTGGGTGAAGATGGAGTCGGGCCGGGCGCGCTTCCGCTTTCCGGGGCTTCCCCCTGAGGATTTCCCCCCCCTCCCCGAACCCGGGGGGGAGGGGGGCGTGGAGCTGGAGCGGGGGCTGCTGCTCGAGATGATCCGCAAGACCATCTTCGCCGTCTCGGCGGATGAGACCCGTTACACATACAACGGCGTATTCCTCCAGGGGGAGGGGGACCTCCTCAGGATGGTGGCCACCGACGGCCACCGCCTCGCCCTCATCGAGCGGCCCTGCCCGGGCCTGCCAGAGGAACTGGGCGCCATCATCCACCGGAAGGCGCTGGGCGAGCTGACGAAGCTCCTCTCCGCGCCCGGTGAAGGCGGGGTCCAGCTCTTCCTCCAGGAGAACCACGCCATCTTCGCCCTGGAGTCCATCACCCTCTCCGCCCGTCTCATCGAGGGGCAGTTCCCCAACTACCAGCAGGTCATCCCCCGGGCCAACGAGAAGCGAGCCTCCCTCGACCGCGCGCCCCTGGTAGGTGCGCTGCGGCGGGTCTCCCTGCTGGCGAGCGAGAGCCGGATGGTGAAGTTCACCTTCGCCCCCGGCACGTTGAGCCTCTCCACCGAAGCCTCCGAGGTGGGGGAAGCCCGGGAGGAGCTCGAGGCGGAGTACGAGGGGGAGGAGGTCGCCATCGGCTTCAACGCCCGCTACTGCCTGGACATGCTGAACGCGGTGGAGGAGGAGCGGGTGCGCTTCGACCTCAAGGATCCCCTGAGCCCGGCCCTCCTCCTCCCCGTGGGCGCCGAGGGGTATACCTACGTGCTGATGCCCATGCGGGTGTGAGGGGGAGGGCGCTTCTCCCGCCCGGGGTGAACCCCCGGCCCGAGGGGGGCCGCTCTATAATCGCCCCGCCCCTTGATCGGGGGGCGGGTTTTTTGTGCCCTTCTCACGGCGGCGAGGATGGATGGCTCATCTCTGGCGGTCGGGTGGAGGCTGTTCTGAGGGAAGGGCTCCCATGGTGCTGACCCGGGCGGGCGGGCGCATCTACTACGGCTGGGTGGTGGTGGGCGTGGCCTTCCTCACCATGGCCCTGGGGGGGACCGTCAACGCCACTTTCTCGGTGTTCTACATAGCCATCCTGGAGGAATTCCGCTGGAGCCGGGCCGAGACGGCGCTGGCCTTCTCCCTCTCCATGGCCACCTTCGCCCTCGCCGCCGCGCCCGCGGGGGCGCTCATTGACCGCTGGGGGCCCCGGCGCGTGCTACCCGCCGGGGTGGGGGTGCTCTGCATGGGGCTCGCGCTCTCGAGCCTGGTGCATGCCCCCTGGCACCTCTACCTCCTCTACGGGGTGGTCACCGCCCTCGGAATCACCCTGGTGGGCTTCGTCCCCACCCACACCGTCGTCTCCCGCTGGTTCATCCGCCGCCGCGCCATCGCCCTCGGCCTCGCCCAGGCGGGCCGGGGGGTGGGCGCACTCTTGGTGGTCCCCTTCGCCCAGCTCCTCATCGGATGGGTGGGGTGGCGCCACGCCTACTGGGTTCTCGCCCTCCTCATCGGGGGCGTGCTGATCCCGCTCAACTACCTCTTCCAGCGGGGCGGGCCCGAGGAGGTGGGCCTTCGGCCGGACGGCCTCTCCGAGGCGGCCGCCCCGCCCGCCGCTCCTGTCTCCTGGACGCTCTCCCGCGCCCTCCGAGACGCTTCCTTCTGGGTGCTGCTCCCGACGGGTGCGCTCCATGGGGTCACCTTCGGCGCGGTGATGGTGCATCAGGTGGCCCACATGGTGGATGTGGGCCTTCCGGCGCTCCTGGCGGCCTCGGTGTTCGGCCTCACCGCCCTCATCCGGGCGGGTGCGGGGATAGGGGGGGGCTGGGTGTCGGACCGGGTCGGGCGGGTCCCCACCTATCTCGCCGCGAGCGCCTTGACGCTCGGGGGCATCTTCGCCCTGGCGCAAGCCGGCCCGGGGGGAGCCTCCTGGGCTTACGTTTTCGCCCTCCTCTACGGCCTCGGCTCGGGCGCCCGGGGGACGAGCCTTGTGGCCCTCAAGGCCGACCTGTTCCGCGGCCCGCACTTCGGCTCCATCCTGGGGATGAGCCAGCTGGGGACGGGTTTGGGTGCGGCGGTGGGCCCCTGGTTGGCGGGCTATATCTTCGACCGGACCGGGGACTACCAGCTGGCCTTCCTCCTGGTAGCCGCCTCCATCCTCCTCTCCGCTTTGGGAGCGTGGGTGGGGGGAAGCCTCCTCCGGAGGGAGACCTCCCGTTCGGTGGACCGACGTTCGGTGGACCGGTGATGCCCTTCGGCACCCTGGTGAACGCCCTGGCCGTGCTGGCGGG
>JBHIBR010000110.1:0-6403 GCA_046759145.1 Nitrospinota bacterium
GACTTCCTGCTCCACCCTCTTCGCGAGCCACTCGAGGGGGGCGGGCAGGAGGTTGGGCAGGATGAGCCCTCAGAGGTTCAGCCCCCTCCCCCAGGCTTCCAGCACAACCTCCTTCTCCTTCACCGTGGCCCGGTACCTCCACACCGTGGCGGGGAAACCCCAGAGGATGGACCCCCAGGAGTCGGGCCAGTAAGTCCAGTCGGACTCCACCGCGAACTGGTCGGGAAGTTCGCGGTAGCTGCTGAGTTCGGCCTTGCTGAAGGCCCGCACCACCGCCTGGTAGACCTGCTGCCGGCTGGCCGGCTTGCGCCCGGGGGCGGGCTCCACCATGAGGGCGCGGCTGGCGGTGCACCCCGCCAGCAGGAGGGCGAGGGCGACCGCGATGGCGCGGGGGCGGCCGGCCATGGGCGGTCTCCTCCTCAGCGCGGAAAGCCGTTTTTCCTGGCCCGCTGGCGGCGCTCGGCCAGCACGACCCCCCGGAGGTGTTCTTCGAGCCAGGCCGTGAGCCTCTCCAGGCGGCGGGTGGGCGAGCGCATCTCCAGGATCCCCTGTTTTTCCTCGAGGCTCAAGGTGGAGTTGGCGGCGATGGCGAAAGAGAGCCGCGCCGGATTGTCGAGAAAGGGCGCGTTCGTCGGGGTCGGAAGCCCGCTCCGGCGGAGCACCTCCCGGTAGAGGGCTCCCGCCTTGCGCACCAGCTCCGGGTCGGGCAGCTCGGGCAGGTCGTCGAAGAACTCCACCTCCCCCCGCAGATAGGGCGTGCCCTCGACGGGGCGCTCGAGGCGGAAGCGGCGGCCCCCCTCGGTGAGGATGTTCATCCGCCCGTCCGGAAAACGGCGAAGGAGCCGGGAGACCTCTGCGCTGCAGCCCACTTCGTGGCGCTCCCCTCCCCGGCAGAGCACCACACCGAAGGGCCCGCCCCCCTTCAGGCACTCCCCGATCATCTGCTTGTAGCGTTCTTCGAAGATGTGGAGGGGGAGGAGGGCGTGGGGGAAGAGCACCACCTCGAGTGGAAAGAGAGGCAAAAGGGCCCCGCTCATATCTCCCTCCCGCGCACGCCGCCATAATAGCATCGCGCCCCCAGCTCGGCCAGGGGGTCGTCGTGGTCGAGGCCATGAAGATGGAGAACGAGCTCAGGGCCCCCCGCGCGGGCGTGGTGAGGGGGGTCTGCGCGAAGGAGGGGGAGAGCGTCGAGGGCGGCGTCAAGCTCGTCGTGGTGGAGTGAAAGGCGCCCAAGGGATATAAACAGGCTTTTCCCGTTTCGCTCACGCCCCCTCGTCCCACCGCTTTGCCCGCTCGACCGCTTTTTTCCATCCCTCGTAACACCACTGGCGGCTCGATTCGCTCATCTTGGGCTCGAAAACCTCTCCCGAGCGCCAGTTCTGGGAGATCTCATCCTGATCCGCCCAATACCCGACGCCCAAGCCCGCGAGATAAGCAGCCCCCAAGGCCGTCGTCTCGGCAATGCCAGCGCAAACGACGGGAATTCCCAGGATGTCTGCCTGAAACTGCATGAGAAAACGGTTCACCGTGGCGCCGCCGTCCACCTTCAGCTCCCGGAACGTCAAGCCCGAATCGGCCTTCATGCCCTCGAAGACATCCCGGATCTGATAGGCGACCGATTCGAGGGCGGCGCGAGCGACGTGCGCTTTCGTGGATCCCCGCGTGAGTCCGAAAATGGCCCCCCGGGCGTACATGTCCCAGTGGGGGGCTCCCAGCCCCACGAATGCCGGGACGAAATAGACCCCTCCGTTGTCCTCCACGCTCCGGGCCAGGAATTCGCTTTCCTCCGCGCTCTCGATGATCTCCAAACCGTCCCGAAGCCAGCCGACGGCGGCCCCCGCGATGAAAATGCTCCCCTCCAACGCATACTCCACCCTCCCGTCCAGGCCCCACGCGATGCTGGTCACGAGGCCGTTCTCGGAATGGATGGCCCTCTCCCCGATGTTCATGAGCATGAAGGAGCCGGTCCCGTAAGTATTCTTCGCCGCGCCCCTTTCGAAGCAGGCCTGACCGAAGAGAGCCGCCTGTTGGTCGCCGGCGATCCCGGAGATGGGGATCTCACCTCCCAGTATGGAAGGATCGGAATGCCCGCAGACCCCGCTGGAGGTCCGCACCTGAGGGAGGAGGGGAGGAGGAATGCCCAGGTGGCCCATCATCTCCTCGTCCCATTTCTTCTCATAGATGTTGAAGATCAGCGTTCGGGAGGCGTTGGAATGGTCCGTGACGTGGACCTTCCGGCCGGTCAGGTTGTAGACCAGCCAGGAATCCACCGTCCCGAACAGCAGCTCCCCGGACTCCGCGCGCCTCCGGGCGCCGGGCACGTTGTCCAGGATCCACCGGACCTTCGTTCCGGAGAAATAGGCGTCGACGAACAGCCCCGTCCGCCTCCGGATCCGCTCGGCGCCGGCGGTCTCCTTGAGCACCTCGCACATGTCCGCCGTGCGGCGGCACTGCCAGACGATGGCGTTGCACACCGGCTTTCCCGTCTCCCTCTCCCAGACGATCGTCGTTTCCCGCTGATTCGTGATCCCGATCCCGGCGATTCGACCGGCCGCGACGCCGGCTTGGTCCATCGCCCCGCGGGCCGTCCCGATCTGGCTCGCCCAGATCTCTTCGGGGTCGTGCTCGACCCACCCGGGCCTCGGGTAGATCTGCTCGATCTCTTTGCTCCTCGTGCAGACCGGCTTCCCCGCCCGATCGAAGAGGATCGCCCGCGAGCTCGTGGTGCCCTGATCCAGCGCCAATATGTAGCGTTCGGCCATGCGACCCGTCCCTCTCCGGGGAATGGCCCGTTAAGGCCCGGAGGCGCCCGCGCCACAGGCGCAGGTCGGCTGCACTGGCTTGTTAGGCTCCCTCCTGTGGCGGCTTTCCCGGCTCTCCCGGCAGACACTCTAACGCCTTTTTCATCTCCTCCAGTTCTCTGGCAATCATCTGATCCCCGACTTTTTCAAGCCAGGAATTGTTTGCGAAAAAAGAGAACATGACGACGTCCATTGATCTCTTCGAGAGCTTCAATGCGTTATCCCAGGCCCCGCCCAAATTGCGGAGGTAGTAGGTCTCACCAAGCGTAATCTTGTCACCGAATTCGTCAGTATGGTCCTTGGCTGCGCGTGTGGACTTCCATTTGGAGTGACGGGGGAAGAGAGTGTTCAAGCGTTCGAACTGTTGGTCGAATTCGTCGCCTCGATGGTACATTCGGTCCTCCTTCACCTAGACCGACATTTCCCAGGTGCCCCTTGGATGGAGACAGGATAGCGCAAAAGCCCGGGCTCGGTGCCTCAAAATTCCGCGTCTCGGGTGGGGATGAAACGCGCGGGGGCGACCTCGACCGTCCCAAGGGCGTCCGGCCGTCCGAAGCGGGGGCGCTTTCGATCCCTTTTCGCCCAATGCGCCCACGCAGCGCGAACCTTGGCCCCTCGAACCAGCTTGCTTTGGGACCCGCTCCCTCATGTCGGCTGGGACCGTGCCCTGAGCCCCGCGATGAGGCCGAGGACCTTCTCGAAGAGGGCCCGCGGCGCGGACAACTCGGCCAGTTGGAACGCGACGCACCAGCAGTGGGGCACGACCTTGTGGGCCGGAGGTCCAAGGGTAAACAGTTGACTCTTTGAGTAGGGGCCATTCCGGGAAATGTGCGATAAGATGGGATGTAAGGGGGAAGGAGACGCGCCCCATGGTCGAGATGAGCATCGCCGGGGCCCGGGCCGCCTGGGAGGAGAACACTCTCCGGGAAAGCCTCCGGCGCATGCCGGAGAGGCAGGAGTCTTTTGAAACTTCCTCCGGCATACCCCTCAAGCGTCTCTACACCCCGGAGGACCTCGAGGGGATGGACTATGGCCGCGACCTGGGCTACCCGGGGGAGTTCCCCTTCACCCGGGGGGCCCACCCCTCCATGTACCGCTCCCGCCTCTGGACCATGCGCCAGTACGCGGGCTTCGGCAGCGCGGCCGAGAGCAACCGCCGCTACCACTACCTCCTGGCCCAGGGGAACATGGGCCTCTCGGTCGCCTTCGACCTCCCCACCCAGATGGGCTACGACTCCGACCACCCGCTGGCGGCCGGCGAGGCGGGCAAGGCGGGGGTAGCGGTCGGCTCGCTGGAGGATATGGAGACGCTCCTCCGGGGCATCCCCCTCGACCGGGTGAGCACCTCCATGACCATCAACGCCACGGCGGCCATCCTGCTCTCCCTCTACGTCGCCGTCGCGGAGAAGCAAGGGGTCCCTCCCGAGCGGCTGCGGGGGACGGTGCAGAACGACATCCTGAAGGAGTACATCGCCCGGGGGACCTACATCTACCCGCCCGGGCCGAGCCTCCGGCTTGTGACCGACCTCATGGCCTTCTGCCGGGAGCGCCTCCCCCAGTGGAACCCCATCAGCGTGAGCGGCTACCACATCCGCGAGGCGGGCTCCACGGCCGTCCAGGAGCTGGGGTTCACCCTCGCAAACGCGCTCTGCTACATGCGGGCCGCCCGGGAAGCGGGTCTCGAGCCCGGGGAGGTGGGCGAGCGGGTCTCCTTCTTCTTCAACGTCCACAACCACTTCCTGGAGGAGGTGGCGAAGTTCCGCGCCGCGCGCCGCCTCTGGGCGCACCTGATGCGCCAGCGCTTCGGGGTCGAGAACCCCCGGGCGCAGATGCTGCGCTTCCACGCTCAGACGGCGGGATGCTCCCTGACCGCCCAGCAGCCCTGGAACAACGTGGTCCGGGTGGCCTTCCAGGCGCTGGCCGCGGTGCTCGGGGGAGCCCAGTCCCTCCACACCAACTCCATGGACGAGGCCCTGGCACTGCCGAGCGAGCGCGCGGTGGAGCTCGCCCTCCGCACCCAGCAGCTCCTGGCCGAGGAATCCTACGCGGCGGAGACGGTGGACCCCCTGGGGGGCGCCTACGCCGTCGAGGCGCTCACCAACGAGCTCGAGCGCAGGGCCCTCGAGTACATCGAGCGCATCGAGGCCATGGGGGGGGCGGTTGCGGCCATCGAATTCATGCGCCGCGAGATCCAGGAGAGCGCCTTCCGCCACCAGAGGGCGGTGGAGGAGGGCCGCGAGGTGGTGGTAGGGGTGAACCGCTACCAGGAGGGGGAGAAGAGTCCCATCCCGACCCTGCGGGTGGACCCCCAGGTGGAGGAAGACCAGAAGCGGCGCCTCGCCGCCCTCCGGGCTCGCAGGGAGGCCCCGGCCGTGGAGGGAGCCCTGAGCCGCCTCCAGCGGGCGGCGCGGGGAAGGGAGAACCTCCTCCCCCTCCTCCTGGAGGCCGTCAAGGCATACGCCACGCTGGGAGAGATATCGGACGCGCTGCGAGAGGTGTTCGGCACGCACCGCGAGAGCGTGGCGTTCTGATCCGCCCATCCTAGATGAGCCGCTAGAGGGGATGGGAAGGGGGCCTGCCGCCGCCCCACCGGAGGGGAGCGCGCCCCCCCTATGGGCTCCGTTTACCTGCCGAGGGGCCCCGTGCTATAAGGTTAATTGGGCTGGGCCTGCCCGACCAGGAGGCCTGGATCAAGGGGTTTGCAGACCATGACCGGCAATGAGGTTCGGCGCGCTTTTCTGGGTTATTTCGCCCAGCGGGGCCACCGCGAGGTGCGCAGCTCGAGCCTCATCCCCCGCAGCGACCCCACCCTCCTCTTCACGAACGCCGGCATGGTCCAGTTCAAGGACGTCTTCACCGGTGCCGAGAAGCGCGACTACCGAAGGGCGGCCTCGAGCCAGAAGTGCCTCCGGGTGAGCGGCAAGCACAACGACCTCGAGAACGTCGGCCGCACCGCCCGCCACCATACCTTCTTCGAGATGCTGGGGAATTTCTCCTTCGGCGACTACTTCAAGCGGGAGGCCCTCGCCTTCGCCTGGGAGCTCCTGGTCGAGCGCTTCGGCCTCTCGGGCGACCGGATGTGGGTCACCATCTTCCGGGAGGACGACCAGGCGGAGGGACTCTGGCGGAGCGTGGTGGGCATACCCGCCGGCCGCATCGTGCGCAAGGAGGAGAAGGACAATTTCTGGGCCATGGGGGAGGCGGGCCCCTGCGGGCCCTGCTCGGAGCTGGTGTACGACCAGGGGGAGCACATCGCGGGCGGACCCCCCGGGAGCCCCGAAGAGGAAGGCGACCGCTTCCTCGAGCTCTGGAATCTCGTCTTCATGCAGTTCGAGCGCTCGGCCGACGGGCGCATGACCCCTCTTCCCAAGCCCAGCATCGACACGGGGATGGGCCTCGAGCGCGTCGCGACCGTCCTCCAGGGGGTGGAGAGCAACTACCACACCGACCTCCTCCTCCCTCTCATCCGCTTCATGGAGGAGCTCTCGGAGCAGGAGTACTCGTGCATCCGGACGGGGGGCCTGGGCGGGCCGCGGGATGTCTCCTTCCGGGTGATTGCCGACCACAGCCGCGCCATCTGCTTCCTGGTGGCAGACGGGATC
>JBHIBR010000111.1:0-6390 GCA_046759145.1 Nitrospinota bacterium
TACGGGGCGGCGGTCTTGCTGCGCTGGGTCTCCAGCCACGCCATCGCCCGGGGGGTGAGCTTCCTGGCCTCGTTCCTCTTCGCCGCGCTCCTCATCGGGTTCATGGGGAGGCTCGCCCACCGGCTCGTCCGGGGCGCGCAGCTCTCCTGGCCCAACCGCCTCGCGGGCGGTGCCCTCGGGCTCGCCGAGGGGAGCGCCCTCGTGGCGGTGGGTCTCCTGGTTGTGGGGAGCCTCTCTCCCCCGACGTGGCCCCCCCTGCAGGGCTCCCAACTCGCCCCCCATTTCCGCCCAGTTGCGGCTGCCCTCGCCAGGCTGGGCCGCGCCGACCTCACCTCGCCCCTCCCCCGGAGGCTCTGGGAGCGGGCGCGGTGGAGGTCCTTGCCCATCGAGACCCGGGCGGGGGGCCCCTCCCGGGACAAGGGGCGCAGGGGCGAACGGCCGGAGGGCATCAGCGAGGAGGATTCCCGCAAGCTGGAGGCCATCATCCAGAAGGGCGGCTAAGGGGAAAGACCCCCCTACGAGGCCGTTCCTCCCCCTCTCGCCGCGGAGGGCGCCTTGAGCCCTCGTTGGAAAACCCTCCTCCGGCGCCTGGCCTCGGACCGCCGCTCGGGCGCCACCGCCCTCGCCCGCCTCGCCTGTCGCGCGGCGGAAGCCCGCCTCCAGGCGGGCATCCGGGGGAGCGGGGACCTTGAGCATTTCGCCCGCTCCCTCGCCCTCGCCCAGCCCGGGATGGCCCCCCTGCTCCACCTGGCGGCCTCCCTGGCCGAAGGCTCCCCGGCGGAGGCTCTGGAGCGCACGCGCGCCTTCTGCGCCCGGCTGGAGGCCGCAGACCGCGCCCTTGAGGAGGCGGCAGCGCGCTTCCTCGGCGCGGGCGGATGCCTCCTCACCCACTCGGCCAGCTCGGCCGTGGAGCGCGCGCTCCTCCGCGCTGCCCGAGGGGGGGCCCGCCTCCACGTTATCGTCACCGAATCGCGCCCCTTGCGGGAAGGGGCGGCCCTCGCCCGAAGGCTGGCCCGCCGGGGGGTTTCGGTGCGCCTGGTGGTGGACGCGGCGATGGGGCTGGCCATCGAGGAGGCCGATGCCGTGGTGGTGGGCGCCGACGCCCTCGCCTCCAACGGCCTGGTCCACAAGGTGGGGACGCTCCCCCTGGCGCTGCTGGCCCGGGGGCGGAACGTCCCCCTGTGGTCTTTTGCCCAGTCGCAGAAGTTCTACCCCGGCCCCTTCCCCCTGGAGCGCCTGAATCCCCCCCGGGAGGCATCCCAGGTGGAGCGCAGGCGGCCCGGGGGCCTTGCGGTGGACAACCGCTACTTCGACCTCACTCCCCTGGGGCTGCTGACGGGGGCGGTGACAGAGGATGGCCCGCTGAGAAGGGCAGCCCTCCGCCGGAGGCTTCGCGCGCTGCGGCCCCTCGCCCTCCTGGCCTGACCCGGCGAGGGTCGTGCGGTAAGGGCGCCACCTCACCTCGTCCCCGTTCCGGACCCCGAGCTCATTGTCTCAGCTCGAGGGGCGCAGGCGAGGGGAAAGGCGTGCCACGAAATCTTTTGCTGCGGCAATCGCCTCCTCGGCTTCCTTGCGTGAAATGGTTCCCACGGCATCATAGGTGGCGCGGTTGCGCTTGCGGCGCATCCGGTCCATGAGGACCAGTGTTTCCTCGTGCTTGGGACCGAGACCGATTTCAAGGAACCGAACGACCGTCATGTGCTGACCCTCCCCCGCCGGCCTGTGACCCGCGCGGAACATGAACGCCCGTCCGGCCTGGTGCATGGCGTTGTAGGCGATGTTGAAGGCCCACTCCGGACTGGTCTCGATGACGGCCGCCGCCGTTCTGAGGTCGCGGCGGGCGATGCGGAGGCAATCCTCCACCTGCTTCCGCGAAAACCGGCCGCGCTTCACCCGGCCTTCATCGAGCAAGTCTGAATAGCCCGTCATCCGCGCTTCCGATCAAGAGAATCCGAGGCCCCGAGAATGCCTCATGGACGAAGTCGCCGATCGTGCCGATCCGCTTCTCGGCCTCCTCGCGGCTATACAGCGTGTAGTTGATCTCCCGCTTCAAGCGTCGCTCCACCCGGGCCACGGCCGGGGCCAGATCGCGGTCGGAGGCGTTTCCGACGATCATCAGGTCCAGGTCACTGGCGGCCTGCGCCTTGCCGCTGGCGTAGGAGCCGTACACGAAGGCGAGCTCCACGCCGGAAAGCCCTTCAAGCGCACGCCGCAGTTCCGCCCCGGCCCCGGAAGTCTTGAGGAAGATGTTCCCGAGGTCTTCCAGGATGGGGCAATCTTCCCTCAGGCGGTAGTGCTTCTGGTTGCCGACCCAGCGGGAGGAGAGAATGCAGGCCTCCTCGAGATGAGAAAGCTCTCGGGCCACGGTCCCGACCGGCTCCTCGAGCGCCGAAGCCAGCTGGCGCACGTAGGACTCCTCGCCCGGGTGGGAGAAGAAGTGGTCGAGGACCTTCACCCGGAGTTTGGAGGCGAACAGGCGCTTGAGGGTCGCGGGCACGGTCCTAAAATCGTCTCTCATTTCGCTACAATTATAGCTGAAAAAGCATCGTCCGTCAAATTCGTCGCCGCCGCCCGGGTTTCCGCCCCGCCCGCGGGGGGAGGCCCTCCCCCCCCGCCGGTCAGCCGGCCTGGACCTTGAGGCCGAGGAGCTTCGCCGCCGTGCGCCAGGCGATGTCCTCCTGATCCTCTTCGCTGAGGCCCGGTGCCGCCCGCAGGGTGCCAACCGGATCCGTGTCGGCCATGTCGTAGGCCATGTCCGTTCCCAGCACCACGTGGTCGCTTCCCACCGTCTCGACCAGGAAGCTCAGGGCAGCGGGCCGGAAGACCACGGTGTCGAAGTAGAAATTCCCGAGGTAATCCCCTGGTTTTTTCTTCATCTTCCGGCACTCGGGGCGGACCTTGTGGGCGTGCTCGACCCGTCCCAGGAGGTAGGGGAAGGTGCCACCGCCGTGGAGGAAGAGGAGGCGCAGGTCCGGCGTGGCGTCCAGGGCGCCCGAGAAGATGAGCCGGGCGATGTCAGCGGCGGTCTCGGCAGTGAAGCCGATGACGTTGAGGAGGTGGTAGTCGGCGAGGGCCTCTCGCGCCATGGGGTTGATGGGGTGGATGATGATGGGAACGCCGTGGGCGGCCACCGCCTCGTAGAGGGGCCAGAAATCCTTGTGGTCGAGATATTTCCCCCGGACGTTGCTCCCCATGTAGACCCCCCGCAGGCCGAGCTTCCCGACCGCGTGCTCCACCTCCCGGATGGATGCGGGGATGTCCTGGGCGGGGACGGCCGCAAAGCCCTGGAAGCGCGTCGGATGCTCCTCCATGAGGCGCGCGTAGCCCTCGTTCGCCGCCCGGCTGAGCTCGGCCCCGAGGGCGCCATCCGCCCAGTAGAGCCCCGGCCGGGAGGAGAGGGAGACTGCCTCCATGTCCACCCCCATAGCGTCCATGGCGCGCAGACGCTCCTCGGTCACAAAGAAGGGTTCAAGCGGCGGCACCACCGCACCCTTTAGCTCGCAGCGGAGACTCCCCTCTTTGTCGCGAAACACCCGGACGCCGAACCGAGGGCCTTCCCGCGCGATGAGGTCGAGGTAGTCCTTGGGGAAGATATGGCAGTGCAGGTCTATGTGCATGGCGGGAGCCTCCCGGATGGGGTCTGCCAGAGCGAGATTCGAGAGTTAGCACCAGGGACGTTCGGCTGTCAATCCGGGTGAGGAGCCGACCCCGAACAGGGGGAGGCCCCGGTATTTTGGGAAAATGCTGGAAGAGAACCTGACTATAGAAGTTGGATTTTTTGCTTGACAGCGACCCTCCGGCGTGGTTTTATGGGAGAGAATTGTTTTGTTTTCCTGACTTTTTGAGGTATAAATCTTGCAAAAATTGTTAGGGCAGGAGGGCAACTAGATGGTTCGGGCAATCGAGGCGCCTTTTGAGACTATCCCGGCGAGCGAGCTGGAAGGCCTCTCCGAGGAGGTGCGGCGGGATATCGAGAGCTACTGCTCGCAGCTCCTGCGCTACAGGAGGGGCGAGCTGGACGAGGAGCTCTTCAGATCCCTCCGTCTTGCGCGGGGCATCTACGGCCAGCGCCAGCCGGGCGTCCAGATGGTGCGGGTCAAGATCCCCTTCGGCGAGCTGACCGCCGCTCAGCTTCGCCTGCTGGCCGACCTGGTAGAGACTTACTCCACGGGTATGGGCCACATCACCACGCGCCAGGACATCCAGTTCTATTTCGTGAAGCTGGACGACACACCCGAGATCATGGTCCGCCTCGCGCGGGCTGGGCTCACCACGGCTGAGGCTTGCGGTAACAGCGCCCGCAACGTGGCCGCCTGCCCCCTGGCGGGCGCTTGCCCCGAGGAAGCCTTCGACGTCACCCCTTACGCCGCCGCCGCAGCCCGGCATTTCATACGGGGAGGGCTCTCCCGCTACTTCCCGCGGAAGTTCAAGGTGGCCTTCTCGGGTTGCCAGCGCGACTGCGGACAGGGAGCCATCAACGACATCGGCGCCGTTGCCGCGCTGCGGGAAGAGGGGGGGAAGCTGCGCCGGGGCTTCCGCATCCTGGCGGGGGGAGGCCTTGGCGCCACGCCCAATGAGGCGAGGGAGATCGAGCCCTTTGTGCCCGAGGAGGACCTGATCCCTTACTGCCAGGCCATCGGCCTGATGTTTACCCACCACGGGGAGCGGAAAAACCGAAAGAAGGCCCGGATGAAGTTCATCCTGCGCAAGGTGGGCCTCGAAGCCTTCCGGGAACTCATCCGCAAAGAGTTCGGGGAGATCAAGCGAAGCTGCCAGGCACAGTTCCTTAACGCCCGGGCCTGGGAGGAGGAGCGCGGATGGCTCGACCACAAGGTGGCCATCCGCGACCGCGGGAGGGATCGGGGCCCCCGCCCCTCGGGCCAGGACGGCTTCGCCGCGCGGGGCAGCCTCCCCGCCGTCGTGCTCGGCCTATCTCCCGGATTTGCGGACTGGCGTCTCCACAACGTGCGAGGTCCCCTCCCCAACGGCCGCTTCGCCGCTTTCCTCCGGGTGCCCCTGGGCGACCTCACGGCGGCCCAGTTCCGTGCCCTGGCCGACCTGTGCGAGAGATACGCCGACGGCGCCCTGCGCACCACCAACACCCAGAACGTCCTCCTACGCCACATCCGGGGGGAGGACTTGGCCCGGCTTCACCGCGATCTGGTCGCCCTGGGCCTGGGCGAGGCGGGGACCGGCGACACCCGCGACGTCCTCGCCTGCCCGGGCACGGACACCTGCCAGCTCGGGATCACAAGCTCGAAAGGGGTGGCCCGGGCGCTGGCGGACCGGATCGCCGCCACGTGGAAGGACGCGGGAGAAGACGTGCGACGGGCCTCCATCAAGGTGAGCGGCTGCATGAACTCCTGCGGCCACCACCACGTGGCCACGGTGGGCTTCTTCGGGGCGACCCGCATCGTGGACGGCAACCAGATGCCCTACTACCAGCTCCTCGTAGGAGGAGGGATCGACGCCCGGGGGGCGCGCTTCGGCCGCCCCGTCGCCACCGTCCCGGCCAAGCGGGCCCCCGAGGTCCTGGACGCGCTGGTCTCCCTCTACCGGGAGCGGAGAGGGGAGGGGGAGGATTTCCAGACCTTCCTCGAGCGGGCGGACCTCTCCGAGCTCAAGGAGAGGGTGGAGCGCGCGGCGCAGCTCGGCGAGGGGGAGGCCCGAAGGGACGCCTTCATCGACTGGGAGCGTGACCGGGCCTTCTCGACCGCCGAGATGGGGACGGGAGAGTGCATGTCGTGAGAGGCGACCCGGTCTCTCGCGGCCCGGTTGGCGACCCCCTCAAGTAGCAGGAGATGCTGCGACCCTTCATCAAGGCGGTGGGAACGGGCAAGAAAGGGGCCCGCAACCTCACCGGCGAAGAGGCGGCCCGCGCCATGCGGGCCATCCTGCAAGGGGAGGCCTCGCCCGTCCAGTTCGCCGCCTTCGCCATCGCCCTCCGGATCAAGGGGGAGACCTCTGAGGAACTCGCCGCCTTTGTGGACGCCATCCGGGAACACTACGGCTGGCCCCCGGTCGGCTCCTGGGAAGGTCTCGACGTGGGGGTCCCCTACGATGGGAAGAGCCGAGGGCCTTCTCTCACGCCCGGCGCGGCCATCCTCGCCTCGGCGGGTGAGCCTCCACGGGGATGTGGACGTCCCCATGAAGCGCGGCCTCGGCCCGGGGCCGGTCCTGGAGGCCTTGGGGATTCCCTCCTTTCCGGATCCGGGAGCCTCTTGCGGGGTGCCCTTTGCCTACTTCAGCGCGGCGGAGGTGGCACCCGAGCTCTCCGCCCTCAAGCCCGTGCGGTGGGAGCTGGGGCTGCGGCCTTTCCTGAGCACGGTCGAGAAGCTCCTGAACCCCCTGGGGGCAAAGCACAGCCTCGTAGGCATGTTCCACCGCTCG
>JBHIBR010000112.1:0-6378 GCA_046759145.1 Nitrospinota bacterium
TGCACCATCTCTTCCTCGGGATCCCGGTCGAATCGCTCGGCGTCGCGCCCTACGTCCCCCTCGTGGACGAGGACGTGGCGTTCAGGCCGCGCGACCTGGGCCTGCGGCTCCCGCCTGGGGCGCGGGCGCACTTCCTGCCGCTGCTGGCCGGCTTCGTCGGAGCCGATGCCGTGGGGGTGGCGCTCGCGCTCAACCTCGACCGTCCGGGACGCGAAAAAGCGGCGCTCGCGGTGGACCTGGGCACGAACGTGGAGCTGCTCCTCGGGACGCCGGACGGCGTCCTCTGGTGCGCCTCCACGCCGGCCGGCCCGGCTTTCGAAGGAGGCGAGGTCCGTTGCGGCATGGCCGCAGGCGAGGGAGCGATCTGCGCGATGGACGTGCAGGAGGGGCGGATCCGCCTCTGCACGATCGAGGGGCTGCCCGCCGCAGGGATCTGCGGTACGGGTCTCGTCGAGGTGGTGGCGGGTCTTCTGGACCTGGGAGTGGTCGAGCCCTCCGGGCGGATGCGCCCGGCCGAGGAGCTTCCCGAGGGGGCGTCCGAGGCCCTGCGCCGCCGCATCTTCGAGAGCGACGGAGGGCGCGGATTCACCCTCGAGGAGGGGAGAAACTCGGCGTCGGTCAGGCCGATCGTGCTCGAGCAGTGGGACGTGCGCAGGCTCCAGTTCGCGAAGGCGGCCGTCCGCGCGGGAGCGGACCTCCTCCTTCAGGCGGCGGGCCTCGCCTGGGAGGACGTCGGGGCGGTCCGCCTGGCCGGGGCGTTCGGCGCCCACCTGCGCTCCGAACGGGCCCGGCGCGCCGGCCTCCTTCCGCCCGTTCCGCTCGAACGGGTCCGCGTGGTAAACAACGCGGCGGCGAGCGGGGCCCGGCTCGCCCTCCTCGCGCGGGCGGAGCTTGAGCGGGCCTCGGCCCTGAAAGAGAGGGCGCGCTACGTCGAACTGGCCGGTCGGCCCGAATTCCAAGATGCCTTTGTAAAGGCGCTGCCGTTTCCGGGATGAACCCCCCTCCCGGCCCGTCGGGACTCGCCGCAATCGGTTCTCATCCCCCAAAGATCCTCGAATTTGCGCTCTCTCTCCCCCCACCCCGTGAGGCCTCAAGCCGACATGGCTCCCGAGTGGCTGGCCCCTCCGCCCTGTGGACTATCCGCCAAAGGCCCCCCAGGGGCCAGCGAGCCGCGCGAGGCAGGCGCCCGGGGTCTGCCGAAATCTCCGCCTGGGGTGAGGCCGCTCTCGCGAATACTGTATCCCTATAGAGATGGCATATAATCCCTTGTGGAGATTTCCCAACTCGGATGACTAGCTAGAGACGGGTCCGCGGGAGGGTTGTGCAATGGCGACGGACAAGCGGAACGACTACCGCAGGAAGCCACCCGGGCCGCTGGCGGGGTTCTGGTCCTGGCGCTACCTGGACTTCTGGCGCACGGTGCGGTTGGTCACCAGCCCGCGGGTCAAAGCGTTCTACAAGAACTTTCCCTCCCTCTTCCCCCCGGGCTCCGAGTTCCCGGCCATCGACCTCGAGACGGCCGACGGGAGCCGGATCAACACGGCAGAGCTGAGGGGCAAGAAGCACTTCGTCCTCCTCACTGGTGCCATCACCTGAGCGCCCGCCCGGAGGCAGTTGCCTCTTCTGGAAGAGCTGGCGAGGAAATACGCTGAGCGCGACGTGCAGACCTTCCTCATGTATGTGCGGGAACCCCACCCCCAGGAGCGCGGCTTCCGCCAGTATCGAAAGCACGGGAGCTACGAGCACAAGATGGAATATGCCCGCCTCCTGGCGGAGAAGCACGGGCTGACCATCCCGGTGCTCGTGGACGGCCTCGACGAGAAGGTGCACCAGTTGCTGGGCAACCTCCCGAACCTGGTGTATGTGGTGAACAAGCAGGGCCGGGTGGAGTACAAGTGCACCTGGACCGACGCCGACGCCATCGACGAGGTGCTCGCTGAGATGGTGACAGCAGAGGACCCCTCGCGCCCCGTGTCGAAGACCATGGACAGCAGCCAGGTGCCGGGCAGGGTTCCTGTGGAAGTGTAATCGCACCCTTCGGGTGAGGCTTTCTTTGAGGGGATGGAAGTCGGCGTTGCCGGCGGCGGAGGCAGGCGACGCTCTGCCCTAATCTATTGTTTTTTGGCGAGTTTTATGTCCCCCCTCGGCGCTGGTGCCCCGGCCCATGGGGGGACTGGAAGTGAATTTCTGGGAATTTTTGAAGAATCCTCGTGTTCGTTAGTTCTGGGGATTTGTAGCTATATACCTTCAGGAGCGGTTTCCGTCCTTGCCGCAGGGCCATGCTCTGTGGCCTTGCGCGATGGGCTTGGCATGAGGGACCCAGCGCGGTATGCATTACGGGGGAGGAGTTCACCATGAAACCTATCACCAGGCGGAAGTTCCTCAAAGGCGCGGCGGCGGCAGGTGGGGCCGCTGCCATCTCGGGCTTTCCCGCCTTCCTGCGGGAGGGCCTGGGGGCGCGCCCCGTCAAGTGGGGCTCCATCCAGCCCACCACGGGTCCCTACTCCACCGAGGCGTTCGACCAGAAGCTGGGCGTAGAGCTGGCCATCGCCCATGTCAACGAGCAGGGGGGCGTGATGGGCCGTCCGGTGAAGCTCCTCTTTCGCGATGACCAGTTCAAGTGGGACCAGACCACGAGCCACGCCCTGGACCTGCTCGACAACCACCGGGTGGATTTCATCGGCGGCTCGATGGTGGGTCCCGAGGAGGTGCGCCTGAACGAGATCTCCAGGAAGCGCGGGATCATCTACGCCAACTACCCCCAGCACATTCTGAGCACGCCGGGCAATGCCAAGAAGATGTCCCGTTACTTCTTCACGGCGAACGTCACCCCTTATCAGACGGCGGCCGCGGTCGCGCGGTATGCGGACAGAAAGAAGCTCGGCAAACGCTGGCACTTTATCGGGGATGACTACATCTGGCCGAAGATGTTCATCCCGGCCTACACGACCATTGCCAAGCAGGTGGGGGCGAGTTTCGATCCGGACCGGGACACCTCCTGGGTTCCCTTCCCGGCCTCGACCGACTACTCGGCTCACTTTCCGAAGATCTTGAAGGCGAAGCCCGATGTCCTGTTCCCCACCATGTGGGGCTCGCATCAGGTGGCCTTCGTGAAGCAGGCCCGCGAGGCTCGGCTCCACGAGAAGATCCAGATCGTGCTCTCCCTCACGGAGATCACCATGCCCGAGGCGGCAGGGGTGGGGATGTACAGCGACTTCTTCGCCGGGACCACCTGGTACTGGACCGTGAAGGACCGTTATCCCGGGGCCAAGAAATTCTACGACGCCTTTTTCGCCGTGCGGAAACGGCCTCCCTCGGCCTACGCGTCCTCGGCCTACGAGCTGGTCCGCCTCATCCTGGAGACTGCCAACGAGATCAAGTCCCTCAAGCCAGAACCCCTGCGGAAGGCCCTGGAGGGGCGAAGGTTCCAGTACGTGAAGGGCGAGTCCTGGATACGGCCCTGCGACCATGTGTGTGTCAGCGACTTCTTCGTGATGAAGGGTAAGAAGGCCTCGGCCATGAAGAGCAAGTGGGACTTCTTTGACGTGGTGGACCTGGTCGGGGGAGAGGGGAATACGCTCCCTTGCGCAGCTAAGGGTCTCGTCTGAGAGCCCCATCGCTCTCTCGCTGTTCTCGCCAAACCGCCGGAAGGGGTGGGGTTGTTTTCCCCAAAGACAGCCCTAACCCCTTTCCGGCGTATGGGGGGTGCGAGGGGTGGAAGGCGTAACCTTCACCGAATTTCTCCAACACCTCTACATGGGCCTCGTGCAAGGGTCCATCTATATCCTGCTCGCCCTTGGCCTTTCCATCATCTTTGGCCTCATGGGGATCATCAACTTCGGCCATGGGGCCTTTTATATGCTGGGCGCATATATGGGCTTCACCGTCCTGGCCACCAAGCTCGGCGGCCTGAACGCCGCCTTCTTCATGGCCCTGCTCTTGGCCCCCGTTGCCATGTTTTTCATCGGGAGTCTCACCGAGTGGGGGGTCATGCGGCGGATCTACACATCCAAGAATCCTCTCTTTTCGGGTGTGCTCGTTACCTACGGGCTCTCCATCTTTCTCCCTGACTTCGTCAGGGCCGTGTGGGGGCGGCCGGGAAAGTCCTTTAATATCCCGCCCGCCCTCAGCGAGACCCTCTTCAAGGTGGGGGGCCTTGACTTCTCCAGCTATCGGGCCTTCATCGTCTTGGTGGCCCTCATCCTGGTGCCGCTTATCTGGTTGCTGTTGCATCGGACGAACCTGGGGATGGTGATCCGGGCGGGGACGAGCAACAACGAGATGGTGAAGGTCCTGGGTATCGATGTCTCCCGGGTCTGGACCATCACCTTCGGGCTTGGCATCGCCCTGGCCGGTTTCGCCGGCATCATGGTGGCCCCGCTCTTCGCCGTGGAGCCCACGATGGGGGAAACCATATTGATCCAGACCTTTATCGTGGTCGTGGTGGGGGGGATGGGGAGCTTCATCGGGCCCGTCCTCGGCGCCCTTATCGTGGGGCAGATCTGGGCCATGACTCCCCTTCTGGGCCGGACGGCCTTTGTCGCCCACTACCTCGGGGGGACTCCCATCGGTCCCCAGTTCTGGGAAAAGGCCTCCGACATCCTCCTCTTCGTCGTCATGGCCTTTGTCCTCCTGGTGAGGCCTCGTGGGATCTTGGGAAGGGAAGGGGCCTTTGATTGATGGCGACGGCGACGGAGGTAAGGCGGCGCGCTCCCATCAAGACCCAGGTGGGGCTGGGAGTGCGAGCCATCGAGTTCCTGCTGAGGTACGGGATCCTCGTCGTAGGCGCGCTCCTTGTCCTGGCGCCCTTCATCTTAAACGGGATCACCTCCCTGGCCTTGTATGCGGAGGACGAGGGATGGGCCGCCGCCCCTCTCATCCGGGGAATTCAAAACACCCTGCCGAATGTTCCGCTCATGATTCAGATCATGGTCTATGCCCTCTATGGGATCGCCTTCAACATCGCCCTCGGCTATACGGGGGTCCTTTCGCTGGGGCACTGCGCCTTCTTCGGCATCGGGGGCTACGCGGCAGGCCTCCTCTTCGCCTGGTTCAAGCAGGGCACGCCAGTCCCTGCGGGGCTGACCCAGTTCTTTCTCGGATTCCCCATGGAATACGCCCTCCTGGCGACCGTGGTCTCCACCTTCCTCGTCGCCTTGGGGATGGGATTCCTCTGCCAGCGCAAGCTGGGGGTCTACTTCGCCATCCTCACCCTGGCCATCTCTCAGGTCTTCTACTATGCTGCCCAGACCTTCGATGACCTGACGGGTGGAACAGATGGCCTGGGAGGTCTGGAGAACATTCGGCTGGGAACCCTCGGCCTTCGCCTGGGAGTCGTCGACGCACAGAAGACCTACTGGTTTGTGTTGATCACCAGTGCCGTCTGCGTCTTTCTGATCTGGCAGATCCTCCGCTCCCCCTACGGGCAGGTGCTTCGCGCCATCAAGGAGAACGAGGAGCGGGCGCGGGCGTGCGGCTACAACACCCAGCGCATCAAGCTGACGGCCTTTGTCGTCTCGGGGGTCTTCTCGGGTATCGCGGGTTACCTGGCCATCGTCTACGGGGAGTCCGTCCCCATCGAGAACATCCACTGGTCGAACTCGGGGACCGTCGTCATCATCTCCCTCTTCGGGGGAACGGGGGTCTTCCTCGGGCCGGCGGTGGGCTCCTTCATCTACTGGTATCTTCGCCAGCTCATGAGCACACAGTTCGTCACCTTCTGGCAGGGTTTCGAGTACTGGGAGGCCTGGGTGGGGGGCATCTTCGTCCTGATCGTGCTCTTCCTGCCGGAGGGCATCCTGGGCACTTTGCGGAAGCTCGCTCTGAACTACCGGGCGAAGCGCTACCAGGCGGTTTCGGAGGGCCTCGAGCAGGCCGCCGAGGCCGCCCCGGTCGCCCCCGCCGTCGAGGGAGCGAGGGCCCCCGACCGTGGCGCTCCTTGAGACGCGGGACCTGACGAAAAACTTCGGCGGCCTGGTCGCCGTGAACGGGGTGGACTACCGCGCCGATGAGGGTGCGCTGCGCGCCATCATCGGCCCCAACGGGGCGGGGAAGACCACCTTCTTCAACATGGTGGCGGGGGCCCTCCCCGCCACCCGGGGTCAGATCTTCTTCCGCGGGGAGGACATTACCCACCTCTCCCCCCACGAGCGCTCCCACAAGGGGATCAGCCGCACGTATCAGCTCACCAACGTCTTCTCCGACCTCTCGGCCCTGGAGAACATCCGCATCGCCGCCCAGTCGCGCAAGACCAGCTACAATTTCTGGTCCAGGGTGGAAAGCCACCGCGAGCTCACCGAGAAGGCTGAGCAGATCTTGGAGGACGTGCAGCTCGCGGACAAGCGCGATTTCCCTGCCTCGGCCCTGGCCCACGGGGAA
>JBHIBR010000113.1:0-6370 GCA_046759145.1 Nitrospinota bacterium
GGCGCAACGCCTCATCCGGGACTACCGCCGGGGGGGAGAGCAGCTCTTCCGGCCCTTGTTGTTGCCCGAGCGAGGGCCGGGCGCCTGAATTGACCCGGGTGGGGTGGATTTTGTTGAATAAATTCTGGATGATTGCGCGAGAAGGGAACGATTGGGGAAAGCCGCGTTGCAGTCCCTCCGCCCGAGGGAGCGAGCATGCGGCGTGAGGAGCTCGATGAGCTCCATTACACCGTCCCGATTGCGACTGTGCCTTCCATTCTCAAGCGGGGGATCCTATCGCACGAGCGGGCGAAGAGGATCCCGCATCAATCGGTGGCGAACCCAAGAATCCAGGAAATTCGCCGCCGCGTTATGGTGCCGGGTGGGCGGCGGTTGCATGAGTACGTAAACCTATATTTTTGTGCACGGAACCCGATGCTCCGTTGGGACGTGGGGCACTACCCGCATGAGACGCTTTGCGTGCTGAGAGTAGGACCAGGGGTGCTCGACCTGGCGGGTGTAGTCATCACAGACCAAAACGCTGCGTCTACGAGGTATGCCCGCTTTGCCCCCGCTCCACACGGCCTAGAAATTGTGGACCGCGACATGGTATTCGCCGAGTTTTGGACACATCCCTCCGACCAGATCGCCGAATGGCGCCACAGTTCGGCCAAATGCGCGGAGGTTCTCGTTCCCGATTGTGTGGACCCGCGGTACATCTTCGGTGCCTACGTTTCGTGCGAACACGCCAGGACGGAATTGCAGGGAAGGGCGCCAAGTCTCGATGTGACGGTTGATCCCCCCATGTTCTTTCGCCCCTAGAGGTGCTGCGATGATAAGGGCCCTGGTTGGCGACATCCTAGAGTCCAAAGCGCAGACTCTCGTGAATACCGTTAATCGCGTTGGAGTCATGGGGAAGGGGATCGCACTGGAGTTCAAGAAGCGGTTCCCGGATATGTACGAAGACTATGTTCAGCGGTGCAAAAAAGGGGAGGTGAAGCTCGGCAGGCCGTATCTTTTCCCAAGACTAACGCCTCCCTGGATTTTGAACTTCCCCACAAAGGACCACTGGCGGTCCGTGGCACAGCTAGACGACATCGTAGCTGGCTTGGAGTACCTCTTAGAGCACTACCGCGAGTGGGGTATCACTTCCCTGGCGGTTCCTCCTCTCGGATGCGGGCATGGACAGCTCGAGTGGCGAGTTGTTGGCCCTACCCTTTCCCGCTACCTGAGTCAGCTGGATATTCCGGTCGAGCTGTATGCTCCCTATGACACCCCCAAAGAAGAGCTTGAGAGCACGTTCCTGGCAGCACCGGCCGACATCGCAGGTGCAGGCCGTTCGCCCGCTCGAGCTCCGAGGCTCAACCCTGCATGGGTCGCGCTGGTGGAGATCCTGGCGCGGATCGAGCGAGAGCCTTACCACTGGCCTGTCGGCCGAACAGCGTTCCAGAAAATCGCATACTTCGCCACTGAGTCAGGTCTACCCACGGGACTGCAACATGCCCGCGGCAGCTTTGGCCCTTTCGCACATGAATTGAAAGCGCTAACGACGAAATTGGTAAATAACGGTCTCATCCGGGAGGAGCGACTGGGGCACATGTTCTCCGTGAAAGTTGGTAGGACCTATGAGGATGCTCTAAGAACCTACGAGGCTCAGATCCAGAAATGGGAGCCGACTATAGAGCGCATAACTGACCTCTTCCTCCGAATGCGCACCCAGGAAGCAGAAGTGGCCGCCACCGTCCATTTTGCGGCCCGCGAGCTCGCGAAGAGGGAAAAGCGCAAGCCATCTGAGGCCGAGGTGCTTGAAGAGGTGAAGCGGTGGAAGCTAAGGCGTCGCCCGCCTTTGAAGGAGAACGAAGTGGCTCGTGCCATCAGGAATCTGAATCTTTTGGACTGGCTGGATCTCCAGCCGAGCCCAGAGCTACCGCTTCCGGAGGACGCGCTGCCTGAAGTCTGAAGCGAACCGGTCTCCCTAACGGATGTCAGTCCATCCAGCTTGGTCACTCACTCAATAGAATGCCTGCCAAGTTTGCGAGGGCCCAGTCCTTGAACGCCCCCATGCTAATTGAGCGGGACTAAACGTGGACTTCCTCTGGGAGGGACTCAAGCTCGCCTTCTGGCTCGTCGTCCGCCTCGACCCGGAGGTGTTCTCCACCGCCGCCCTGAGCCTGAGGCTCTCCCTCACGGCCACCCTGGCGGCGGCGCTCGTGGGTGTGCCTGCCGGTTACTTCCTCACCTTCCATCCCTTCCGCGGCCGGGGCTTCGTGGTGGGCGTTGTCCAGAGCCTGATGGGCCTCCCCACCGTCGTCGTGGGCCTCACCTTCTACGCCCTCCTCTCCCGGGAGGGGCCGATGGGGGGACTGGGGCTTCTCTTCACGCCGGGGGCCGTAGTAATAGGTCTCGTGGTGCTCTCCCTTCCCATCGTCTGCTCCCTCTCCCTGGCCGCCATCCAGGCGGTGGACCCCCGGGTGCGCCCCACCGCCCTCACCCTCGGCGCCTCGCGCCTGCGGGTGGGGTGGACGGTGTGCCTGGAGGCGCGCTTCGCGCTGGCCGCTGCGCTGGTGGCCGCCTTCGGCCGGGTGGTGGCGGAGATCGGGATCGCCCTCATGCTGGGGGGCAACATCCGGGGCTACACCCGCACCCTCACCACCGCCATCGCGCTCGAGACCACCCGGGGGGAGCTGGGCTTCGCCGTAGCGCTGGGAATCGTGCTCATGTTCCTGGTGCTCGTCGCCAACCTCCTCTTCCGCGCCCTCCAGCGCTCGTGAGGTCCGGCGTGGGTTTTCGGGTCGAAGGCCTCCAGCAGCGCTATGACGGCCGTCTGGTGCTGGACATCCCTCGCCTCATCCTCCCGCGCGGGAGCTCCACCGTCCTCTTCGGCCCCAACGGGGCGGGGAAGAGCACCCTGCTGCGCCTCCTGGCCGCGGTCGAGGCGCCCAGCCGCGGGAGGGTGTTCTTTGACGGGAGACCCCTGGAGGGCGAGGCCACGCCCCTGGAGGTCCGCCGCCAGCTCACCCTGGTGATGCAGGAGCCTTTCCTCTTTAGGGGGAGCGTGCGGCGCAACGTCCTCTACGGCCTCCTGGCCCGGGGCGTGCCGCGCAGAGAGGCGGAGGCGAGGGCGCAGGCCGCCCTCGACCAGGTGGGGCTTGCGGGCTTCGAGGAGCGCTCTTCCCGCTCCCTCTCGGGGGGGGAAGCGCAGCGGGTGGCCCTCGCCCGGGCGCTGGCCCTGGGCACCCCCGCCCTCCTCCTCGATGAGCCGAGCGCCCATGTGGACGCGGAGAGCCTCGCGCGCATGCTCGAGATCCTGGGGGAGCTGCGGCGCCAGGGCCAAAGGACGCTCCTCTTCGCCACCCACCAGGAGACTCTCGCGGAGGGCCTCGCCGACCACATCGTGCGGCTCAACGGGGGAAAACTGGGGGGAGAGGAGTGAGGTGGAGAGGGCTCCCGGGGCTGATCCCGACTAGGAAAGCCCTCCCGTGCGCTTCTAGCGCCCCTGGGTAGAGGGCCGGTTCCTCGCGCGCGAGAACCGCTTTCGCGCCCTAGTGGCGGTGGGGGGGAGGCGCGTGCGAGCGCACGTGCCGAACTCGGGCCGCCTGGGGGAGGTCCTCTTTCGCGGCAATCGGATCCTCCTCGCCCGAGCAGGAGGGAAGGGGCGGAAGACGGCCTTCGACCTCCTGATGGGCCCCCGGCCACCGGGCCGGGGCGATAGAGCCAGTTCTTCTAAGCCCCTGCGGGCAAGCGGGGCTCTGGAGAACCGGCCGCACCGGGGTGCGCGGTCGCACCGGCCACCGGGCCGGAGCGATAAGGCCCGTTCTTTTGGGCCCCCGTGGCCGAGAGGGGCTCAAAAGGAGCGGGGTTCCGGCGGCGGGCCCGTGCCCGCCCGGCCACCGGGCCGGGGCGATCACGCCCAAGCGGACCTCCCCGAGCAGCCTTTCCTGGAAGTCAAATCGGTCACTCTGGTGGAAGGAGGGACCGCCCTCTTCCCCAACGCGCCCTCCGCTTTGCGCCCCACGTCCGGGCGGACCCCCACTTCGCCCGAGCCCTCGATGAGGCCCGGCGGGCAGGGATGGGGGTTTTCGCCTACACATGCCGGGTGAGCCGGAGGGATATTGCCCTGGAGCGCCCCCTCTCCGTGGACCTGGGGCCCTGATGAGGGCTGTCCCGCGCACTCCTGTCCTCCTTCGCCGGCGCGGCTGGGTGGATCGGCAAGAGGCACAGGAAAAATTTTCAGCATTAAAACTTGTAAAAACAAATAGTTGGAAAATTCCCTTCATTTTTTACTTGAAATCCCGGCCAGGAGGCCCTATCTTTACGGATGTTCTCTCCCTCTGCCCCGGCCGACTCCGCATGCGCCTCCAGGGTGAGCTGGCCTCCCTTGTCGCCCTTGCGAGCAACGCCCTCGGCGCCCACAGCGTCTGCCTCTTCCTCAAGAGCAAGGCCCGCAGGGCCTTCCAGCTCGCCGCCTACCACAGCCTGAGCCGCCACATCCGCGAGGGAGTCACCCTCCTGCCAGGCCAGGGGCTGGTGGGCTGGGTGCTTGAGAGCGGAGAGCCCTTGCACGTCCAGCAGTTCGACAAAGACGCGGCCGTGCTGGGCTACTACGCCCGGCCCGAGGACATCAAATCCTTCATGGCCGCCCCCCTCCCCTCCGAGCGCACGGGGGGGGCCCTGGCCGCGGACAGCAAGCGCTCGTGGTGCTTCACGCCCAAGAGCCAAAAGCTCCTCCAGGGCTTCGCCCAGCAGTTCGCCCACGTGGTGGACCGGGCGCTCGAGTTCGCCTCTCGCGACCACCGCAGGGTGGAGGTAGCCCCCCTGGCCGACTATCTGGGGCGGCTCGCCGGGAGTCGCTCCCTGGACGAGCTGGTGAGCCAGCTCTGCCTCCCGCCCCAGGGGCTGCTCCCCTTCGACGGCTGCTTCGTGGCCCTGCGCCCCCCGCAGGGCCCCGCCCGTGTGGTGCGGACGTCGGGCTTCGATGAGCTCTTCCTCGAGGGCGAGCCCGTGGCGGAGCACCGCAGCGTAGCCGGGTGGGTCATCCGACACGGGGAGACGCTCCGGCTCCCCGACCTCCGGGCCGAGCGCCGACACCGGGCTCTCTTCCACCCCGAGGAACCTCCCTTCGCCGCCCGCAGCGCCCTGGTCGTCCCCCTCACCCCCTGGGGGGAGACTCGCGGCGCCTTCGGCCTCATCTCCTTGTATCGGGGAGGGTTCGACGCCCACGGAGCCCGCCTGGCAGAGCTTGTGGCCCGCCAGGCGGGCCAGTGCCTGGAGCGGCTCTTCCCCCTCGCGGGGCGGGGGGGAGAGGGGGGGCGCTCCGCCCGTCTCTTGCTCGAGAAGCTCTTGGACGAACTGCTGGGTCGGGGGGAGAGGGTGGCCCTTGTTCTCCTCGCCCTCGAGGGGTTCGAGGGGCTGCGTGCGCGGCTAGGGGAGCGGGGCCTCTCGGAGTTGCTCGCCAGCTGCGAGAGCCTGCTGCGCAAATTCGGGGGAGAGCAACCGGTTGCGGCACACCTGGGCGAGGGCCACTTCGCTCTCGCCCTCCCGGGCCTGGAGGAGGAGCACGCCGAGGCAGTGGCCCTTCGGGTGGGGGAGTGCTTCGAAGAGACCCTCTTCCTGCCCCAGGGGCAGGAAGTGCGGCCGAGGGTGGACTTGGGGCTCGCCTGTGCGCCCCAGCAGGGGCGCCGGGCGGAAGAGCTCCTGGAGGCCGCCCGGGGCGCCCTGGAGGGAGAGCGCCCCCGGGGCCTCAGCCGGATGTCGTTCGCGGGGGAGGGCGCGGGGAGATGAAGTGGTTCCGGAACCTGGCGGGGGCCTTCTCGCGCGACCTCGCCATCGACCTGGGCACGGCCAACACCCTCATCTTCGTGCAGGGGGAGGGCATCGTGCTCGATGAACCTTCGGTGGTGGCCCTCAACGGGAAGAACGGCGGGGGCGTGGTGGCGGTGGGCCGCGAGGCGCGCCAGATGTACGGGCGCACGCCCGAGTCCATCCGGACGGTGCGGCCCATGAAGGACGGGGTGATCGCGGACTTCGACGTCACGAAGGCCATGATCCAGACCTTCATCCGGCGCACCCTCCGGGGGCGGCGTTTCCCCCGGCCCGCCATGATGGTGTGCGTGCCCGCGGGGATCACCCCGGTGGAGATGAAGGCGGTCATCGACAGCGCCCTGCAGTGCGGCGCGCGCAAGGTCCGGCTCATCGAGGAGCCCATGGCCGCCGCCATCGGGAGCAAGCTGCCCATCCACGAGACGGCCGCCTCCATGGTGGTGGACATCGGGGGCGGCACCACCGAGGTGGCGGTCATCAGCCAGTACGCCACCGCCTACAGCGAGTCGCTGCGGGTGGCGGGCGACGAGATGGACGAGAGCATCCAGCGCCACCTGCGCACCCGGTTCAA
>JBHIBR010000114.1:0-6348 GCA_046759145.1 Nitrospinota bacterium
AGGCTCCCCCGGATGCGGATGCCCGAGGCGAAGGCGTGGCCCCCGCCGCCGAAGCGCATGGCGAGGCCGCTCACCGGGATGCGCCCCTTGGAGCGGAGGCTCACCCGCACGCGCCCGTCCTCCAGCTCGAGGAAGTAGACCACCACCTCCACCTCCTCGATGACCCGGGGCTCGTCCACGAAGCGGTCGGTCTCGGGGGGGGTGACGCCGTGGCGGGCGAGCGCCTCCCGGGTGATGGCGAACCAGGCCAGCTTCCCCCCACACTCCAGGTGGAGGGAGCTCATCGTCTCCCCCAGGAGCCGGAAGCGGCCGGTGCTCCCCCGCTCGTACACCTCGCGGAAGACCCGCACCGGGTCCGCCCCCGCCTCGACCAGCTCGGCGGCGGCGCGCAGCGCCCTCGCGTTGGTGTTCGAGAAGCGGAACTGGCCCGTGTCGGTGGCGATGGCGGCGTAGAGAGCCTCGGCGAGCCGGGGGTCCCGGGTCCCTTCCCCGAAGGAGCGCAGGAGGGCCAGCACCATCTCCCCTGTGGAGGAGGCTTCCGGGTCCACCACGCGGATGTCCCCGAAGCTCTCCTCGGCGGGGTGGTGGTCGATGCACACGAGAGGGGCCCCCGAGGCGAGCACCGCCTGCCGCAACCGCCCCAGGCGCTCGGCCTTCCCGGTGTCGAGGACGATGACCAGGTCCACCCCGCGGAGCTGCGCCGCAGGGGCTTCGGGCTGGGAGACCACCCCGTCGGGGTCCAGGAAGCGGTAGTGGGGCGGAAGCTCCCCGTCGTTCACCACCCGGACGCGCTTTCCCCGGCTCTCGAGGAAGTAGCGGAGCGCCATCTCGGAGCCGGCACCGTCGCCGTCGGGGTTCACGTGGGTGGTGAGGAGGATCTCGCGGCTCTGCCCAATGAGGCGCCGCACGACAGCCCAGTGGTCAACGGCCTTGGTCATCGGGGTGGAGACCCCTCAGGAGGGGGCGCTCACCGGGAGAGGTCCAGCTCCAGGCGGGCTAGTTGGGAGAGGACAAACTCGCGCACCTGATGCGCCGAGGGGAGCTCGCGGAGCAGCTCTCCTTCCGCCAGGAAGGGCACCAGCAACTCCTCCATCGCCCCCCCGCACCGCTCGCACAGACCCCAGGGCCTGTCGGAGGGGATGAGGAGGTCCGCCGCGCAGTCCCGGCAGCGCAGCAGCCGCTTCGCTCCCGAGAGCTTGCCCCGCTTGCTGATGGCCTTCCCCTCCACCTCCACGATGTCCATGGCGAAGTCCACGGAGCCGGCCGAGCTGATGGAGGTGCCCACGCCGTAGCCGTCGGCCACCTCGTTGAGGAAGGCGATCTGGTGCTCGTCGATGCCGCCGCTCACAAAGATCTTGACGTTCGAGTGGCCCGCGCGGTCGAGCTCCCAGCGCACCTCCCGCAGGATCTGACGGAAATCCCCCCGCCGGGAGCCGGGGGTGTCCAGGCGCACCGCGAAGAGGCGGTCGCCCAGCGCCTCGGCCGCCGCCAGGGCCTCGAACTTCTCGTCGCCGAAGGTGTCCACCAGCGCCACCCGCTTCACGTCGGAGGGGATGACCTCGTCGAAGGCCCGCACCGCGTCCACCACCCCTCCCATGAGGATCACCAGGGCGTGGGGGATGGTGCCCGTCGGGGGGAGGCCGATGAGCTCGCTGCTCTTCACCACCGCCACCCCGTCGCAGCCGCCCACGTAGGCGTTGCGCTCGATCATGGGCGCCAGGGTGGGGTGCACCCGCCGCGCCCCGAAGCTGACCACCAGCCGCTCGCCCGCCGCCTTCTTGCAACGGGCCGCCTTGGTGGCCACGGCCGAGGCCTGGCAGAGGCAGCCCAGCAGCGCCGTCTCCAGCACCCCGAAGTCGTTGTACACCCCCTCCACCTCGAGCACGGGCTGCCCGGGGTAGAAGACCGTCCCCTCGGCCACCGCCCGCACGTTAACCGGCCGCCCCTGCAGGAGGGCCGCGCACTCCTCCAGCCCCGCGAACACAGTCCAGGGCCAGGGTACGGACTTGACGATGAACTCGGCCCGCACCCGCTTGCGGACCCCCTTGGCCTCGAGGATCCGGTGGCTGCGCTCGAAATACACGTCGGTCACCTTGCCCGTCCGCACCTCCTCGGGCGTGGCGACCTGCAGCTCGAGCGTTTTAACCTTGGGGTTCATGGAGGAACCGACCCGGGGACGGGCGCAGGGCCGCGAACCCTCAGGAGGCCGCCCGGCCCGCGGCAGCCGCCTGCGCTTCCTTGGCCATCCGGCGCAGCCCCACCAGCTTGCCCCAGGGACGAGGCCCGGCGTAGCCCACCTCCTTCTCCCACACGTCGTAGAGCTTCTCCTTGCTGAAGATGAGGTCTTCGCGGTGGTAGCCCGGGGTCTCGTACTGGTGGGTGTGGACGATGGACTTGGGCTTGGTGGGGCAGGCCTCCACGCACAGGCCGCAGAACATGCAGCGCATGTAGTCGATGTAGAACTCCTTGGCGTACATCTCCCGCCCCTTGCCCTCGACCACGATGGTGATGCAGTCCACCGGACAGGCCTTCTCGCAGTTCAGGCAGCCGATGCAGTTCTCCTCGCCCGTCCTGAAGTCGCGGGTGAGCCCCAGGAAGCCCCGGTAGCGCTCGGGGGGGACCCAGCGCTCGGTGGGGTACTGGAGGGTGATGGGGCGCTTGAAGAGATGGGCGAAAGTCCGGGACAGGCCCTTCAGGAGGTCCACCAGGAAAACCTGTTTCAGCAGCTCGTATGCGCTCATGGCCCCCTCCGGCCAGGCCGCCCCGGAGCCGCCTAGCGGGCTGCCCTGGCCTCGGCCTTGCGGGCCTCCTCCTGGGCCTCCAGGTATTTCTGCGCTGCCACCGCGGCGGTGGTGGCGTCGCCCACCGCGTTGGTGATCTGGCGGATGAGCTGGCTGCGGCAATCCCCGGCGGTGAAGATGCCCGGGATGGAGGTCTGCATGTTCTCGTCCGTGATGAGGAACCCCCCTCCGTCCTTCTCGATGGGGTCCCGGAACACGTGGGTGTTGGGGACGAAGCCGATGAAGATGAAGAGGCCCCCCGTCTCCAGCTCCCATCGCTCGCCCGTCTTGACGTTGCGAATCCGGACCCGCTTGAGCCCCTCCCCGTCGCCCAGCGCCTCCTCCACCACGCTCCCCAGGATGAGCTCCGCCTTGGGGCTCGCCCGGAGCCGGTCCACCAGGATGGGCTGGGCCCGGAACTTGTCCCTTCGGTGCACGAGGTAGAGCTTGCTTCCGTAACGGGTGAGGAAGTGGCCCTCCTCCACCGCCGCGTTGCCCCCGCCCACGACGGTGATGACCTCATCCTGGAAGAAGGCCCCGTCGCACAGGGCGCAGTAGGAAACCCCCTTGCCCGCGAACTCCTCCTCGCCCGGGATGCCCAGCTTGCGGGGGTGGCCGCCGGCGCAGTAGATGAGGGCCCCGCAGCGGCGCACCCCCATGTCGGTGACCACCACGACGTCCCCGCCCTCCTTGTAGACCTCCTTGCACTCCTCCAGCTCGATGCGGAGGCCGAACTTCCTCGCGTGGTCTTCGAACTTCTTGGCCAACTCGGGCCCCCCGATGAGCTCGAAGCCGGGGTAGTCCTCCACCCACTCGGTGTTCAGGATCTCCCCCCCCGGCATGAGCTTCTCGTAGAGGATGACGTTGAGTTTGGCCCTCGCACAGTAGAGCCCCGCCGTAAGGCCTGCGGGTCCACCGCCCACGATGATGACGTCGAAGTCGCGACCCTCGCTCACCGAACCTTCCTCAAAGCCTTACCATCTCCGCACACAACTAACATATTCACAATAGCATACCCCCGCCCCGCCCGCCAAGCCCCTGCGCCTAAAGCGCCCGGTAGGTCTTTCGCATGAGGAGGGCGTCCGCCTCGAGGTTGGGGCTCTCGCAAACCACCACGCCCTCGACGCCGAAATCCGCCAGGGCCTTGAACAGCTCCTGGTAGTCCATATCCGACTCTTGGAGGTTCAGGTGGTTCTTCTCCCCCCTGGGTCCATACTCGATGCCCGCCAGGTGGATGTGCATCCCCTTCAGGGCTCCCTTGCCGAGGGCGCGCTGGATGCGCTCGAGCTGCGAGGCGAACTCGGCGTAGGTGTTGTTGGCCCCAGCGGTGCGGGCGTGGAGGTGGGAGAAGTCGACGCAGAGACCCACCCCGGGGTCTTTCATCTCCTTGGCCAGGCGCAGCAGCTCCTCCAGGGAGCCGAACTGGCTGTCTTTGCCGGTGGTCTCGGGGTTGAGGCGCGCCTGGCAGCCCTCCTCCTTGAGGGTGGCGCTGAGGCGGGCCATCTCCTCCTTCAACTGGCGGTAGGCCTCCTCCCGGCTCAGCTTCTGGTAGAAGGCGGCGTGGAAGGCCACTCCGTCACCCCCGCAAGCGTGGAGCGCCCGCGCGGATTCGAGGACGCGCTGACGGCTCGCCCCGCGCTTTTCGGGCTCGGCCGAGAGGAGGTTGATGTAGTAGGGCCCGTGGCAGGTGAGGTGGATGTCGAACCCCTGGCTCAGCCGCCGCACCTCCTCGATGGTCTCGGGCCGGATGCGGACGCCGTAGGTGAACTGCATCTCGTAGCACCCGAGGCCGAGCTCCCTAAGCCGCCGGACGGCCCCCAGGTGGTCCCGCGGTTTGGCGGTATGCGGGGTGCCTGCCGTCCCAAAGCGCAGGAGCTCTCGCGCGCGGCGCGGCCGGGGGCGCGGGGCGCTCGCCCCCTCCTCGGGTGCCGCTCTCTTGGGTTGCGCCCTTCCCACCCTCGCTCCCCCCTCAATGTGGAAGGCAATTCTACGGGCGAGCCGCCCGGCTTACAACCCGCCGCGCCGCCCTCTCGGCCGTGCCCCCTCCCCGAGCCAGCCTTCGATCACCCGCCAAAGCTCCACCCTCCCCCGGCCCGTCCGCGCCGAGAAGGCGAGCGGCGCTCCGGCAGCCCAGGGGCGCCCCTCCAGGAGCCCCTCCAGCTCCCGCAGCCTGAGGGCAAGGGCGCCTCCCGAGAGCTTGTCCGACTTGGTTGCGACCGCCTGCCAGGGGATCGCCCTGTGGTCGAGCCAGGCCAGGAGCTCCCCGTCCATCTCGGTGAGCCCCCTGCGGGCGTCCAGGAGCACCACGATGCCGCGCAGGCCAGGGTTCGCGCCCAGGTAGCGCTCCACCATCCCCCGCCACCGGGCTCGGACCGCCAGCGGGACCGCCGCGTAGCCATAGCCGGGGAGGTCCGCGAAGTAGAACGCCGCGTTCACGAGGAAGAAGTGGAGCCGCTGCGTCTTGCCGGGGGCGGCGCTCACCTTGACGAGCCTCTTCCGCCCCAGGAGGCAGTTGATGAGGGAGGATTTGCCGACGTTGGAGCGGCCCGCGAAGGCAACCTGGGGGAGCCGCCTCTGGGGGTATTCCTCGGGCCTCCCGGCGCTGGCGACGAACTCCGCCGAGAGGACGCGCACCGGCACGAAAACCCCGGCCTCAGACTTCGGCGAGCTCAGTCGAGCCGAGGACGGAGAGGTCGAATGGGTGGAAGAGGAGGCCGGTGCGGAGCTTGGGGTAGAAGTAGGTGGTCTTATGGGGCATCCTCCCCCCGCCCCGGGCGATGGACTGGACCTCCTCGATGCGGGCGGGGTTGAGCAAGAAGGCGGCCCCGCACTCGCCCCGGCGGACGGCCGCCAGGGCCTCCTCGGGGTCCGGGGTGTAGCGGAGGTCTTCCTCTACCCCTCCCCCCGCCGTCCCGAGGACCTCACCCAGTATGCGCCGATGGAGGAGGGAGACGTCGAGACCGGCGATGGCCTCATCGAGGCTCAACCCCTCCCCCAGGGGGCTCGGGGCGCGCCGGACGAGGAGAGTCGCCTCCCCGCCTCCCGCATAGAGGGCGAAGGCGGTCCGTTTCTGTCCGCTTTCGCCCCGCCCGAGCTCGGCGAGTCTCCGGGCCAGGGCGAGACCGGGCGCTTCCCGCTCGAGGGGGACGCGCGAGAGGTCGAACTCTCCCTCCAGCCCCCGGAGGGCGCCCAGCCCCCTCAGGGGTTTCCGCACGAGGAGCCTGTGGGTCGCGAGGAGGACCATCCCGGGGTCGCGCGCGTTGGCGAGGAACATGAGGGTCTCATCCCACGCGCCCTCCCCCTTCCCCCTCCCCTGCCGCCAGCGCTCCTGGAGGTCGAGGGAGGTCTCGTAGCGGTGGTGGCCGTCGGCGATGAAGACCTCCCGCCCCGCCAAGATCCCCCGGAGGGCACGGATGGCGGAGGGGTCCGCGAGCCTCCAGAGGGTGTGGCGCACCCCCTCATCCTCGAAATCGACGAGGGGTTCCTCCCCCATAGCCTCCTCCAGGATGGCCCCCGCGCGGTCTTCGGGCTCGTCGTAGAAGGCGAAGATGGGCCCCAGGTGCACCCC